>CAZKWW010000009.1:0-10965 GCA_964556635.1 uncultured Candidatus Ruthturnera sp. | reverse complement strand
GTGCTTTTAAGTGTAAATTAACCGGACGCGTACCGATTGCACAACCACCTGGAAGAGAGACTTTAGCTTCTCCGTATTTAGCAAGCATTGGCCCTAATACCAAGATTGAGGCACGCATGGTTTTAACCAAATTGTAATCAGCGACTAGACTGGTGAGCTTGGATGAGTCGACAAATAAATCGCTATTAGATTCTAAAATAAACTCAGCCCCCATATCCATTAATAATCTGAGGGTTGTTGAGACATCACTCAGATGAGGCGTATTAGTTAAAGTGATTGGCCCATCTGCCAAAATAGAGGCAAACAAGATAGGTAAAGAAGAATTTTTAGAGCCGGCAGCTCTAATGGTTCCATGTAAGGCATTCCCCCCTTGAATAACCAGTTTGTACACTATTTAAGTTTTTTGATAGTTTTAGCAACTAGACTGTCAATGCCTTTGCGCCTGATGTGTGAATTAAACTGAGCAGCGTAATTTTTAACCAAACTAACCCCTGAGAAAACCACGTCATAAACTCGCCATTGGCTAGAGCGAATCATTTTTAAAGTAATTTTGATGGGCTTTGGGTCGTCATTAAGACTAACAATTAATTTAACAATGGCTTTATTGCCTTTACGCTTGACTTTAGGATCGACTGAAATACTAACACTATCAAGCTTTTCATAAGAGCCTAAGATACCAGCATAGTCTTTCATTAAAGATTGAGTAATGTATTGTTGAAAAAGGTGTTTTTGTTTATTGCTCAGTTTACTCCAGTGTTTTTTAAGTGCTAACTCAGTAGAAACCTCCATGGCAATACTAGGCATTAATTTAATTTTAATTAATGATTTAATGTTTTCAGGGGTCGCTTTATCTGCTTTTCTTAGTTCTTTTAGTGAAGATAATGCACTGACCATGATATTAAGTGCAGCAGTGTTTGGCGGATCAACAATATCAGCAATTGAATCGTTCATGATTTGCACTGGATTTGGCATACTTGGCATGCCATCTATTGCAAAAGCAATATTCAAGTGAAAAATAGTCAATATAATTGCAAGTCTCTTAATCATGTTTCTTGTGCCAAAATAAAATGCTTTTATTTTACCTTTTTTATCTAAATGCCGGTTAAAGATAAACTTAAAAATTTGAGCCAACATCCTGGCGTCTATCAAATGCTTGATAAAAAAGCTAAAGTGATTTATGTGGGTAAGGCGAAAAACCTTAAAAAAAGGGTGTCTAGCTATTTTAGTAAGCAACATTCAGATGGAAAGACCAGAGTATTAGTTGCTAATATTAAAGATTTTGAGGTGATTGTAACCGATACTGAAACTCAGGCTTTATTGTTGGAAAACGAGCTTATTAAGCAATACAAGCCTCGTTATAACATCTTGCTAAAAGATGCAAAAAGTTATCCGTATATCTACATCACTAATGACAAACACCCGAGAGTGAGTTTTTATCGTGGTCAAAAAAACAAAGATTATCAATTTTTTGGGCCGTACCCATCTGCCCATGTGGTGCGAGATTCATTAGCCTTATTAAAAAAAATATTTAAAGTTCGTCAGTGTACTAACAGTGTTTACCGATCTCGATCTAGGCCTTGTTTGGAACATCAAATAGGGCTTTGTACAGCGCCTTGTGTGGGCAAAATTAGTGATGAAAATTACGCACAAGACGTATCAATGATGGCATTATTCTTAAGTGGAAAAGACAAAGAAACACTGGACAGAGTTTCAAACAAAATGCAGCAAGCATCCACTGACTTGGATTTTGAGCTGGCTGCACATTATCGTGATCAGTTGATTGGGCTACGTACAATGCAAGAACAACACAGCTCACAAAGTATGGGTGATATGGATGTGGTGAGTATTGTTGAAAAAGAGGGAGTTCATGCGATTGAAGTACTGTTTGTTCGCTCTGGCAAGCAAATAGGGCAAGATTGCATCTTCCCTAAGCACGCAAAAGGTAAGTCATCCAAAGAAGTATTGTCAGCTTTCTTGCCGTTGTATTATTTAGGTAAAGATATTCCAAAGCAATTATTACTTAGTGAAAAATTATCAGATAAGGCGTTGATTGCCTCTGCACTAAACACACAGATTGTTGATGCGCCACAAAAAGATAAACGTCATTTTTTAAAGATTGCCACTTTAACGGCTGAGGAAAATCTAAAACAACACTTAATTTCAAAATTTACCAAGCGCTCACAATTAATGCAGTTACAAAAAACGCTGAATTTAGCTTCATTGCCAAATTACATGGAGTGTTTTGATATTAGCCACACCATGGGCGAGGCAACGACAGCCTCTTGTGTGGTGTTTGAAAAAGGCTTGCCAAAAGTAAAAAAATATCGCCAATTTAGCATCAAAGACGTCACCCCAGGGGATGATTATGCAGCGATGAATCAAGCGGTATTTAGGCGTTATTCACGGTTATTAAAAGACAACAAATCGTTGCCTGATGTGGTGTTTATTGATGGCGGTTTAGGTCAGCTTAACCAGGCTATTATGGTGATGGATTCAATCGGTATTGAGTCAATTCAGCTAGTTGGCGTGGCCAAAGGCGAAGGTAGAAAAGCAGGCCTTGAGACATTGATTATGGTTAAAGATGGCAAAACTCAAAAGATTAACTTGCCACCACACGACCAAGCGCTAATGTTGGTGAATCATATTCGTGACGAATCACACCGTTTTGCGCTTAAAAATCATCAACAAAAACGCGCCAAAAAACGCCAAATTTCTCCGCTTGAAAATATTAAAGGTGTGGGTAAATTACGCAGAACAGCACTACTCAATTATTTTGGTGGCTTGCAAGAGATTCAAAAAGCCAGTAGTGATGAAATTGCAAAAGTAGATGGAATATCTAAGGATTTAGCAGATAAAATAGTAGAAAAATTAAGGCGGTGACCTATCTTTAAATTCTTTTTATTTATTTTTGTAATTGCATACGTTGTATGGTTTTTAAACAATCGTGTTCTAGGTAAGCATCTTGCTTTAGCAAAAGTCATTGCCTTTACTTTGGTGGCCTCTAGTTTGGTGGGTGCGGTTTTGTGGACCTTGTCTTATCTGGTAGAATAAATTCAGCCTTTCTGAGACAAAATCAGCGTATTCAAGTGTTGTGTGTTTTTAATAACTCGCTCTGATACATTAACCAAAATCGATAAATTAGAAGCTTCCCAAACAGGTAAATCACGCATATGGTCGCCCATATAGTCAAATTGTTTGTTGCCAAAGCGCTCAATAAGTTTCTGCGCTTTGTTGTGTGAAGACAAATTAAAGTCAGCGTTGCTCGCCATTACATCATCAAACAAAGAGCTATTGGTGGATTTATTTTTTAACACCTCGGTTTTACTGGCAAAGAGATCTAAATTTTGTTCATTATTGATAATGGTTTCGTTGTTTTTACGTGTTTGAAAATGCTTAACGACTTCGAAGGCGTAATCTTTATGTGAGGCAGTTGCTAGTATGATGGGCGAACCTTGTTTTTTGCGCTCAACAATGTAATCAATTGTATCTTGAATATAGGGCAATGTTTGTGCGTCAATACTAAAACGTTTGACCAATTGTTCTTTTAAATAGCCTTTGCCTTTAGCAAACCAAAAAGGGTAGAGCAGTATTAACCATGGGCTTTTTTTAAGTACCGCGATAGAAGACTCATACAACAAATCAGTATCGATTAACGTATGATCTAAATCAACAATAAGAGGGATGTTGTTACTCACTCCAATTCGCTCCATTTTTCATAATAACGCTCAAGGTCTGCCTCTAATCTAGCCAGCCTAATCAGTGCATCTTGAGATTCAGGCTTTTGGAAAAATTCAGGATCTGATAATTGTAATTGAATTTCACCAATTTCAATCTCTGTTTTTTCAATTTTATTGGGCAATTGTTTGAGTTCTTGCTGTTGTTTGTAGCTCAATTTTTTATTATCAGGCTTATTTTTCGGTTTTACTGTGGGCGCTGTTTTGGGTTTTTGTTCATTCAGGTTGTCTTGTTTTTGGATAAGATAATCATCATAACCCCCGGCATATTGGTTGATGACGCCCTCACCATCCATCACCACTGTAGAGCCAACGACATTATTTAAGAAGGTTCTATCGTGTGAGATTAAAATCAAAGTACCTGTATAGTCAACCAGCATTTCTTCTAGTAATTCGAGTGTTTCTACGTCAAGGTCATTTGTAGGCTCATCAAGCACTAACAAGTTAGCGGGTTGTGAAAGGATTTTGGCCAACATTAGGCGATTCTTTTCACCACCAGAAAACATTCTAATTGGCGCCATGGCTTGTTTCCCAGTGAATAAAAATTGACGTAAATAACCAATAATATGTTTGCTCTTACCGCCAATATCAATGCGATCCCGTCCACCAGAAACAAAATCCATGGCCTTCATGTTTAGATCAAGGTTTTCACGCATTTGGTCAAAATAAGCCAGCTTAATCGTTTTAGAGCGACGAATAGTGCCACTGTCAGGCTGTAGTTCGTCTAGTAGTAATTTGATAAAGGTAGATTTACCTGTGCCGTTACCACCGATAATGCCAATTTTTTCACCTTTTAACACCAGCATCGAAAAATCTTTAACCAGAGTTAGGTCGGCAATTTTATAGTTGATTTTTTTGACTTCAAATACCAGTTTAGAAACGCGTTTTTCATCACCCTCCACTGAGTGAATTTTGACACCACCTTGTTTTTTACGACGATTGATAAATGAAGAGCGCATTGCTTGTAAGGCGCGCACTCGTCCTTCATTGCGTGTGCGTCTGGCTTTAATGCCTTGACGAATCCACACTTCTTCTTGGGCGAGCTTCTTGTCAAAACGCGCATTCGCCATTTCTTCTGCGTGTAGTTGCTCATCTTTACGTTTAACGTAGTCTTTGTAGCCACAGTCAAACACGGATAAATGACCACGATCTAAGTCAAATACTTTGTTGACAATACCAGCAACAAATGAACGGTCGTGGCTAATCAATACTAAGGTGCCATGAAACTCTTTTAGCATTCTCTCAAGATCAAGAATAGCGGTAATATCCATGTGGTTAGTAGGCTCGTCAAGTAGTAATACATCAGGCTCTTGTATCAGTGCTCTTGCTAGCATAACACGTCGTCTCCAACCGCCAGAAAGCGTTGATAAAATCGCCTCAGGGTTGAGTGTGAAGCGATTTAAAATCGCCTCAATTTTGTGTAAATATTGCCAAGCATCGAGCTCATCAATTTGTGTTTGCAAATCACCTGCAGCATCTAACTCTCCATTGCTAATTAGATGTTGATAATCACTTAATATTAGCCCAGTATCACCCAGTCCTTCGGCAACAATATCGAATAACTTTTTTTCATTATCTTGTGGCGGTGTTTGCTCAAGATAACTGATTTTTGTACCATTTTTAATTTTTAATTTGCCATCATCGGCAACAATCGTGCCAGCTAAGATGCGCATCAGAGTCGACTTGCCTTCGCCATTACGGCCAATCAGTGCAATCTTATCGCCTTTGTGAATAGTCGAGCTAACACCGTCCAGGATGGGTTTGTCTGAAAAGCTAAGGGAAATATTATCTAGCGTGATCAGTGGCATGCTTAAGTCTCATGGGTTAAAATTGTGTTAATTCTATTTTTGATATTTTAGTATGCGATATTTTATACCTCTCAAGGCTTTAGCGAGCATCGTTAGTATGATCTTGTTAATCAGTTATTCACAATTAATTTTTGCAGAAAGCATTGAGGCCAATAAATTTTCGAATGATGCACAAGAAATGCGTTACCGAGCTCTAATTGATGAGATTCGTTGTCCGGTTTGCCAAGGCCAGAGTATTGGCGGGTCAAACGCAGGCTTGGCTAAAGACTTGCGTGAACAGGTTCGAGTGATGATTATTAAAGACAATAGCGATGATGAAATCAGACAATTCATGGTCGAGCGTTATGGTGATTTTGTCGTATTTGAACCACCGATTAATAAAAGTACCTATTTTTTATGGTTTGGCCCACCTTTGTTTTTAGCATTGGGGCTGTTCTTTTTTATTCGTTCGTTGTCAAATAAAAAGAAGGCGGCACAAGCTCAAGTAATAGACACCACTAAAGCCAAGGAATTACTAAAGTGAGTCATCAGCAAGAACTACTTATTAAAACTCAAGGTCGAGGTGCAGTAGAAATCACCCAATTGGTTAATACTATTGTTGCTAAATCTGAGCAGACTCATACTTTGTGCCATGCTTTTGTTACGCATACTTCAGCCTCACTGATAATTACAGGTAATGAAGATCCGGATGTTTTGTTAGACATTGAAGATTACTTTCAGGCGCAAGTCACTGATGCCAACCCAACTTATCGCCATAACAATGAAGGTGATTTTGATATGTCAGGTCATATTCGAACCCTTTTAACGGGAGAGAATAAAACCATTCCAATTCAGGCAGGGCAGTTGGCTTTGGGTAAATTCCAAGGTTTGTTTTTATATGAACATCGTGCTGGTGAAAACAATCGCAAGCTCATTGTTACTTTGTCATGAGTAGCGAGCTAGAGCTTAGTGACTTAATGGTTGCCGCTTACACGCATCAGAAAAATGGTGAATTATCATTAGCCATTCAAGCATGGAATGCATTGCTTAATCATGATGCTGCTGATAAAAATCTAAAAGCCAATGCGCATCTGAGCTTGGGTAATTTGCATCAATTACAAGGTAATGACGAGTTAGCAATTGAGAGTATGTCTAACGCTATTAAAGCTAACCCAAATAGTGCTGAAGCTTATTTTTGTTTGGCTTATATGGAGCAAGAAAAAGACAATTTTTCTCTAGCAGTTGAATATTTTGAAAAAGCACTGGCACTTAATATGAACGATTCTGGCGCCTTTAATAACCTAGGTAATTGCTATGATCGATTAGAGCAAAGTAATGAAGCGATTAACGCTTATTCTCAAGCGATCACTTTAGATGAAAATTACATTGCGGCAATTTACAATCGTGGCAATGCTTATATGAAAACTGCAAAAGATGATCTCGCTCTAAAAGATCTAAATAAAGCCATTGAATTGGATGCAAATTTCTACCAAGCCTATTATAATCGTGGCACTTTGCTCAAGCGTATGGGGAAATCTAGTGAAGCTGAAGAAGATTTAATCAAAGCAAAAGCATTGGCACAACAAGAATTAGAGGAAAAAACAAAGCAGTGAGTGATCAAGACGACAACAAATTAATTGCTGAACGAAAAGCAAAATTAGCCACTTTAAGAGAGGCGGGCAATCCTTTTATTAATGATTTTAAACCAGCCGATTTGGCGCAGGATATTATCAACGATTATGATGGTTTTTCTAAAGAAGAATTAGAAGAGAAAAACATTGAAGTGTCTGTAGCAGGGCGCATGATGCTTAAAAGGGTAATGGGTAAGGCAAGCTTTGCTCACGTGCAAGATTCTAGTACACAGATTCAGTTGTTTGTTACTCGTGATGAATTGCCCGAAGGTTTTTATAACGAGCAGTTTAAAAAATGGGATATTGGTGATATTATTGGTGCAACCGGTACTTTGTTTAAAACCAAAGTTGGCGAATTGTCCATTCGTATTAGCGAAATTAAATTACTAACCAAATCGTTACGACCACTACCAGAAAAATTTCACGGATTATCTGACCAAGAAATTCGCTATCGTCAACGCTATGTTGATTTAATCACCAATGAACAAGCGCGAAATACTTTTAAACGTCGCTCTCAGATTGTGGCTTATATTCGTAATTTCTTTAATGACATTGATTTTATTGAAGTTGAAACACCAATGCTACAAACCATTCCAGGTGGTGCGACAGCCAAGCCTTTTGAGACGCATCATAATGCGCTTGATATTGGTATGTATATGCGCATTGCGCCAGAACTTTACCTCAAGCGCTTAATTGTGGGTGGCATGGATAAGGTGTTTGAAATTAATCGTAATTTTAGAAACGAAGGTTTATCAACCCGGCACAATCCAGAATTCACCATGATTGAGTTTTATCAAGCTTATGCGACTTATCACGATCTCATGGATATAACCGAGCAGCTCTTCCGCGGTATTGCTGTTGATGTATGTGGCGATGCTAACATTCACTATCAAGGCGATGATTTTGATTTTTCTAAATCGTTCGATCGCATCAGTGTATTTGACTCTATCTTGCAATACAACCCAACTTTAACAGCAAATGATCTTAGTGAAGATAATGCTAAACAAACAGCCAAAGACCTTGGTATTCAAGTTAAAGAGAGCTGGGGCTTAGGTAAGCTTCAAATTGAGATTTTTGAAGCAACCGTTGAAGAAAAACTCATGCAGCCAACTTTTATTACTGAATATCCAACTGAGGTCTCGCCACTAGCGCGTCGCAATGATGACAATCCATTCATTACTGATCGTTTCGAGTTGTTTATTGGTGGTCGTGAAATTGCCAATGGTTTCTCTGAATAGAATGATGCACAAGATCAAGCGGCGCGCTTTAAAGCCCAAGTGGCTGAAAAAGACGCAGGTGATGATGAAGCCATGCACTATGATGCAGACTATATTCGTGCCCTAGAATACGGCATGCCACCAACCGCAGGCGAAGGTATTGGTATTGATCGATTGGTGATGTTGTTTACTGATTCTCCATCAATTCGTGATGTGTTGTTGTTCCCGCATATGCGCCCTGAGGTGAAAGCGTGATGCGCTTTTACCAAAGAAGTGCTCTTGGGGTGCGCCCTGAGGTGAAAGCGTGATGCGCTTTTACCAAAGAAGTGCTCTTAGGCTGAGACCTGAAGCTAAGTGAGCTTAATCCCTGTACTGGCGATTGATGGTCCTAGCGGCGTTGGTAAAGGCACGCTCGCTCGTATCATTGCGCAACAACAAGGTTGGCATCTGCTAGATTCTGGTGCGATTTACCGCGCTTTTGCGCTAGCAGTTGATGCTAGAAATACTGATATTGCAGATGAATCTGCCTTAGAAGAGATAGCAAATAACCTTGATTTAGAATTTAAAACCAAAGAAGGCAGCGAGCTGGTGAGTGTGTATTTAGATGGTCAAGATGTATCTAAAGTTTTACGTACCGAGCAAACCGGTGAGATGGCGTCTAAAATTGCCTCAATTGGCGTGGTTCGCGCCGCACTTTTAAAACGCCAACAGGCTTTTGCAAAAGCACCAGGTTTGGTGGCTGATGGTCGTGATATGGGTACGGTTGTTTTTGCCAATGCACCGTTCAAAGTTTTTTTAACGGCTAGTGCCGAGGAGCGCGCCAATAGACGCTTAAAACAATTGCAAAACCAAGGGTCTGAGGGTATAATTTCGCAAATCTTAGCAGACGTTGTGGCTAGAGATGAGCGGGATTCTTCTCGCAAGCACTCACCACTCAAACCTGCCAAAGATGCCCTGATCATTGATACCACTGAGTTATCAATTGACGAGGTGATCACCCAAGTGGTCAAATTGATTAAAGCTTAAGCGGTTAAGCTTTATAAATAAACTAACCCGATAAACACCCAACTTATACCGTTGTTGGATTATTTACCGGTCAATATCAAAGAAAAACAATATGTCAGAATCATTTGCAGAGCTATTTGAAAATAGCGTAGAACAACAAAACGTAAAAGTAGGTGCCTTATTAATGGGTACAGTCGTTAGTCTTAATCGTGAAAAAGCGATTGTAAACGTTGGACTAAAATCAGAGGGTTTTATCTCTCTAGACGAATTTAAAAATCCACAAGGTGAATTAGAGGTTGCAGAAGGCGATGTAGTAGAAGTCGCTCTAAAATCAATCGACGATGGCCTAGGAAATACATTATTGTCACACACTGATGCGAAGCGCATCAAGTTATGGCAGTCACTTGAAACTGCAATGAACTCTAAAGAAGTGGTAACAGGTATTGTTACTGGCGCTGTAAAAGGCGGTTTGACAGTTGATATTGGTGTTGTTAAAGCATTCTTACCGGGTTCATTGGTTGATGTGCGCCCAGTTAAAGACTTCTCATACCTAACAGGTCAAGAGATTGAAGCTATCGTTATTAAGATGGATGAAGTAAGAAATAACATCGTTATTTCTAGAAAAGCAGTGTTACAAGAAGCTAATTCTGCTGACCGTGAAGCGTTACTTGAAACACTTGAAGAAGGTAAAGAAGTTGAAGGTATTGTTAAAAACCTTGCTGATTACGGTGCGTTTGTTGATCTTGGTGGTGTTGATGGTTTATTACACATTACCGATATTTCGTGGCAGCGTGTTAACCACCCATCTGAGAAGTTGACGATTGGTGATAAGATTACCGTTAAAGTACTTAACTACGACAAAGAGAAGATGCGTGTATCACTAGGTCTTAAGCAATTAACTGCTAGCCCTTGGGACAGTATTTCAGATCGTCTTCCTATTGGTAAGAAGGTTGCTGGTACCGTTTCTAACTTAACTGATTATGGTGCGTTTGTACGCATTGAAGAGGGTGTTGAAGGTTTGGTTCACGTATCAGAAATGGATTGGACAAACGCAAACGCACGTCCATCTAAGATTGTTAAATTAGGTCAAGAAGTTGATGTCGTGGTATTAGATGTTCAAGAATCTAAGCACCGTATTTCGTTGTCAATGAAGCAAGCTCAAGAAAACCCTTGGGATGCATTTGATGCAACGCATAACAAAGGCGACAAGATTGGCGTAACCGTTAAATCAATTACTGACTTTGGTTTGTTTGTTGGTCTTCCAGGCGGTATTGATGGTTTGATTCACTTAGCAGACATCTCATGGGAAAAACAATCTTCAGAAGAGTTAGTATCTAACTACTCTAAAGGTCAAGAGCTTGAAGTTGTTATTCTAAATATCGATGCTGAAAAAGAGCGTATTTCTCTAGGCATTAAACAATTAGCAGAAGACGATTTCATGTCTTATGCATCGTCTAACAAGAAAGGCTCTATTGTTAAAGGTGTGATTGCTGAAGTTGATTCAAGAGGCGCAGTAATTACTTTGGCTGACGATATTACTGGTTACTTAAAAGCAGGTGAAATCTCACAAGAGCGCGTTGAAGATGCAACA
>CAZKWW010000008.1:0-13639 GCA_964556635.1 uncultured Candidatus Ruthturnera sp. | reverse complement strand
TTCCATCTATCGCCATGTCGTTAGCCAGTTGGGAAGGTAATCATTTTGATACTGACTAAAATAAACCACAGTACAAACAATGTGTTGCGTAAGTATTCCTTAGCAATATGACGCATATACACAGCCACAATCAGTGGCGCACCTGTGAGCGATGTGCCCGCTACATAGCCGCCAAATATCAGTAATAATTTATCTACCCATGGACTGTGTGAAGTGATTTGGGTATTAAAGATCCAAGTAACAGCATAAAAAATAGTGATTGAATAAATAAACACCACAATTACGTCATCAGGCAAACTTAATAAACCTGCTACACCAATTAAAGTTGGCGGAATAATCCACAACAAAGAGCGTTTAAGATAAGGCCAATCTACTTTTTTTAAAGATTTGGCTAAAGTTAGTGATGAAAAAAACAGTAAATGAATACCAATAATTGGCAACCAATAAACAGGGGTCGCACCCACCAATAACATTAAAGGTAAGCCCAATGCTGCGCCACCAAAACCTAAGCCTGTACGGACAAAACCTGCCCAAAGAAAAATTAAACCGACTAAAAATAGCTCGGTATGATCAAAAGTCATTAGCGAAGCACGTCAGCTAACTGTTCTGCACTTTGTTGTACCAAATCTAGGTCTTTGCCCTCAACCATTACTCGAATTAGTGGCTCGGTACCTGAGGTGCGAATGAGTACACGACCTTCATCACCCAAGGCTTTTTCAACTTCAGCTTGAGCCTGCTTTAAAACTGTGTGCTGATCTAAGTCAATCTTTTCTTTGGTTTTGATATTGATTAATACTTGAGGATATTTTTGCATTTCAGACTTTAACTCACTCAGTGTTTTGCCACGCTTGGCGATTACTTCTAATACCTGAAGTGCTGCAATCATTGCATCACCAGAGGTGGTTTTGTCTAAACAAATAATATGGCCTGAGCCTTCACCACCTAAAATAGAATTATTAATTTGCATTTGTTCCATGACAAAACGATCGCCCACATCAGCTTCAACAAAATTAATATCTAAATCTCTTAGGCCGTGACGCATACCCAAATTGCTCATTTTGGTACCGACCACAGTATTGCTGAGTAAATGGTTTTGGGCGTGCCAAGACTTGGCCAAAATAAACACCAGTTCATCGCCATCTACCAACTCACCATCCGCGTCAATCATAATCAATCGATCGCCATCGCCATCAAAAGCAATGCCCAGATCGGCTTTTTTCTCTAACACAACATCACGCAAATGATTTGTATCAGTTGCGCCACATTCAAGGTTAATATTAAAGCCATCAGGTTGATTATTAATCATGGTAATTTTAGCGCCTAATCCTGAAAAAACATCTTCAGCAAGATGATAAGTTGCACCATGTGCGCAATCAATCACAATATTTAGACCGCCCAAATTAACAGAATAATCAAAACTTTCTTTACAGAATTTTACATATTGACTAATCGGGTGCTCACAGCGCGTTGCTTTACCAAGGCTTGAGCTATCAACACTCACCATTGGCTGACCTAATTTTTCTTCAATTTCTCTTTGGTCTGTATCGCTAAGCTTAAACCCTTCTAAAGAGAAAAATTTCACACCATTGTCTTCAAAAGAATTGTGTGAAGCACTAATAACCACGCCAGCATTTGCATTATATTTCTTGGTTAAGTAAGCAATACCTGGTGTTGGCATAGGGCCAAGCAAACCGACATCAACGCCCGCAGACAAAAATCCAGCCTCCAACGCAGATTCAAAAATATAGCCAGATACTCGAGTATCTTTGCCAATAACAACACTGGCTTTGCCTTTTTTAGCTAATACTGAACCAACTGCCCAGCCCAATTTTAAGAAAAAATCAGCTGTAATCGGCGCAACACCTACTTTGCCACGTATGCCATCTGTACCAAAATAATTACTCAACTCACACCCCCTAAAATTGTCAATGCGTCTTTGGTTTCCAACACATCATGCACGCGCACAATATTTGCACCATTTTGCGTGGCAATTATAGCACCTGCCACACTGCCAACAACTCTTCCATCAACATTTCTGTCATTCAAAATCGCACCAATCATCGACTTACGAGACAACCCTGCTAATAATGGCAGGCCAAAACTTTTAAACTCGTCAAAACGCTTTAAAATTTCTAAATTATGATCTAGGGTTTTTCCAAACCCAAAACCAGGGTCTAAGATGATTTTCTCCTTGGTAATACCTGCATCAATACAAGCCTGGATTCGTTCACTAAAGAAACTTTTAATATCATCAATTACATCATGATAAATTGGATTTTTCTGCATGGTTCTTGGACTGCCCTGCATGTGCATTAAACACACATCAACATTTAACATAGCGGCAGTTTCAAGTGCGCCATCAGCGCTTAAAGCACAGACATCGTTAATCATACTAGCACCTGCTTTAACCGCTAACTTCATTACCTCTGGTTTTGAAGTGTCAATTGAAATAGGTGTGTCAGTTGAATGGTATAAGGCTTCGATTACCGGGATAACGCGATTAATTTCATCAACTGTTGAAACAGCTTTTGCCCCTGGTCGAGTAGACTCGCCGCCAATATCAATAATATCAGCACCTTCGTCAATCATGCGTTGCGCGCTTATGATGGCATCATCAGTGCTAACGTATTTACCGCCATCAGAAAATGAATCGGGCGTGATATTTAACACGCCCATAATCATTGGATTTTGAAATTTTATAGCCATATCTGACTATAAGAATTATGCGATTTGCTCAGTACCGCCACCACCTAGTGGCTTTTCGTCAGAATCATTACTGGTGTCATCTGTTGACTCAATGCCTTTACCTAGCTCAGTAGAAGCAACATCAGAGTCGATAATCACTGCCGCTTCGCGCATTGGTTTTCTTTCCATAAGATCGTCAATCTGATCTTTGTCAATGGTTTCAAACTCAACCAAAGCTTTGGCCATTGCATGCAAAATATCTTTGTTTTCTTCTAAAATTTTGTAAGCAGTCTCATAATTCGTATCAATAATCTTTCGAATTTCATTATCAATAGCATCAAAAGTTTTATCTGAAATATGCTTATGTTTAGTGACTTGACGCCCTAAAAACACCTCGCCTTCATCCTCACCGTAAGCCAATGGCCCCATCACATCTGACATACCCCAAAGCTTCACCATCTTGTGTGAGATTTCTGTAGCACGCTCAATATCATTACTTGCGCCAGTCGTTACTGCATCAGCACCATAAATTAATTCTTCAGCAATACGGCCGCCAAACAAAGAAGCCACTTGAGAATTCAACTTGCGCTTTGAAATACTATAGCTGTCTTTCTCAGGTAGGAACATAGTCACACCTAATGCACGACCTCTAGGAATGATACTAACCTTGTACACAGGATCATGCTCAGGAACAATGCGGCCTACGATGGCATGGCCGGCTTCGTGATAAGCGGTCATTTCTTTTTCAGCATCATCCATCACCATGGTTTTGCGCTCAGAGCCCATCATGATTTTGTCTTTGGCTTTTTCAAACTCTTGCATACCCACTAAATCTTTACCTTTTCCAGCAGCAATTAGTGCAGCTTCATTGGTTAAGTTAGCCAAATCGGCACCAGAAAAACCTGGTGTGCCTTTCGCAATATTGATTGATTTAACGTTTTTGGCGATTGGCAATTTACGCATGTGTACTTTTAAAATTGCGTCACGGCCATTAATATCCGGCAGGCCAACTGTTACTTGACGATCAAAACGACCTGGGCGTAATAACGCAGGATCTAATACATCTGGTCGGTTGGTAGCGGCAATGACAATAATACCTTCATTGCCTTCAAACCCATCCATCTCAACTAGCATTTGGTTGAGTGTTTGCTCGCGTTCATCATGTCCGCCACCCATGCCAGCGCCACGTTGACGACCGACGGCATCGATTTCATCAATAAAAATAATACAAGGCGCATTCTTTTTAGCTTGTTCAAACATATCACGTACACGTGATGCACCGACGCCAACAAACATTTCGACAAAATCAGAGCCTGAAATAAAGAAGAACGGTACGTCGGCTTCGCCTGCAACTGCTTTAGCTAATAAAGTTTTACCGGTACCTGGAGGTCCTACCATTAAAACACCTTTAGGAATCTTGCCGCCCACCTTGGTAAACTTGCCTGGATCAGATAAGAAATCAACCAATTCCATTACATCTTCTTTGGCTTCTTCTACACCGGCTACATCTTTGAAAGTAACGTTAGATTCGTCTTTGGTAATCAACCGTGCTTTTGATTTACCAAAACTCATTGGATTTTTTCCACCCATGGCGCCACCGGCGCCTTTCATGGTGTAGAGAATCACACCAATAAGCAACAGAATTGGCGCTAAAGAAATAATAAGCTGTTTAAAGAACCCATCTTTTTCAGGTGGCTTAGCTTCAACTGATACGCCGTTATCTAGTAGATCACCCATTAAGCCTAAATCACCTGGATTGTACGTTGTAAACTGTTGGCCGCCAGCACCAGTGCCTTTAATGTTATTGCCCGAAAGTGTGACGCTAGAAACATCGCCTTGCTTCACGCTTTGAATAAACTGAGAATAGGTGATATCATTTTTTTGCTCACCCACTTGAAATTGGCTAAAAATCGAGGTCAAAACACTGCCCAAAACCAACCAAAGTAATAAATTCTTAAACATAATAAAAAATCAATAAAAAATTAAGACGGTAACTATACCCTATTGTGTACTTATATAGGGTCTGATGGTGATTTTTCAAGGTTTTACAACAAATAAATTCAAATTCTGTCATAATTCTTAACTTAATACGAACACGTACAAAATTATGTCGAAAATTAACTTACTTTCTATTATCCTGATTACCAGTTTATTAAGCGCTTGTGGTTTCCACACACCTTACAAAAATACACCGCTTAATGCTTCAGTCACATCCACTGATAACAACACCTTTACTACTGAGCTAAAAAAACGCTTCAATCAAGAAGCCACACAAACTCTGGCCATTCAAATTGGTGACGAAGTTCAAAAGAAGCAAACATCTTCGTATAATTCTAGCGGTAAAACTAATAGCTACACATTAAGCCTAAGCGTGCCTGTTAAAGTATTCAATAATGACAATAAATTATTATTGTCTCAAAATCTAGTGGCAAGCACACACCTAAGTAAAATGAGTGCAACACAAGCAGACAGGCTACAGATTGCCGAGAGTTACAAACAGCTTCGCAACACCATTATCAAAAAATTGTTGAGAAGATTAAATCGCTTAAATGAAAATTAGGCCAGAACAACTTAGCAATACACTAGCCAACCAACTTAACTCCCTTTACTTTGTTTTCGGTCCAGAGCTTTTATTGGTCGAACAAAGTTTAACCCAAATCAGGGAAGCTGCAAAAACCCAAGGCTTTGACGACAAAATCAGCTTTGAAGTTGATGGCAACTTTGACTGGAATAAAATTGTTGCTGAGATGTCAGCCGTTTCTCTATTCTCACCAAAACGCATTATTGAGTGCCGATTAAAAACTGGAAAAATTGGGGTTAAGGGCTCAAGAGCACTAAGCGAAATCGCCGCATCAATGCCTAACGATATTTTACTTATCATCTCTACCGGTAAGCTTGACATGGCTCAGCAAAAAAGCAAATGGTTTAAAACGCTGGAGCAATATGGCGGCGTCATTCAGCATTGGGAGGTGCAAAGCGACCACCTAGTCGGCTGGATTGCTAACCATATGGCGACACTTGGATTAGAATCTAACGCTGAAATAGCACAAGGTATTGCTTTTTGTACTGAGGGCAATCTGCTAGCCTCTATGCAAGAAATACAAAAATTAAAAATGGCCTATCCAAATGGCAAGATCAACACCCAAGAATACCTAGACCAAATCAATCAGCAATCCAAATACACCATTTACGGCTTGATTGACGCAGCACTCTTGGGCGATGGCAATCAGGTGCTTAAAATTTACGAAACCCTGCTGGATGATACGGCAATGCCAATCCAACTCAGTAATTCCCTGTATCGAGAAATCAATTCAATTATCAATATGTCGATTGAATTGCAGCAAGTCAAGCAAGTAGACTCAGTTTTACAAAGCCACCGTGTATGGAATAAAAGAAAGCCAATCATCACTAGTATTCTTAAGCGCCATTCTTATCAACGCCTACAAAAACTATTATTATCGCTCGGACGTATTGACCGTTCAATCAAAGGCATGGATAATCTCAATGTAATTGATGAATTACGCACACTACTACTAAATTTAGCTGGGAAAACACCATGGGCTCAATAACTGATTTAATTACCACACTAGGCAAGAATGCAAGAACTGCAGCTAAAACCTTACGTGGCGCCACAACTAAGGCAAAGAACAATGTCTTGATTAACATCGCCAGTCAAATTGATCAAAATCGAAAAAATATTCTCAAGGCCAATCAACAAGACCTTGCGCATGGCAAAAGCAACGGTCTAGATGATGCATTATTAGACCGCTTAATGCTCGATGACTCGAGGCTTGATGGCATTATCGAAAGTCTTAATCAAATTGCAGCACTGCCAGATCCAATTGGTGAAATCACCGATTTAAAATTCCGCCCAAGCGGCATTCAAGTTGGCAAGATGCGTGTGCCTTTAGGGGTGATGGGCATCATTTACGAATCCCGTCCAAACGTTACCATTGATGCAGCAGCGCTTTGTCTAAAATCAGGCAACGGTGCGATTCTGCGTGGCGGTTCAGAAGCTATTCACTCTAATCTTGCACTTTATGCTTGTGTCAAAGACGGTCTAATTGATGCCGGCCTTAACGAACACTGTGTGCAATTAATTGACACCACTGACCGTGAAGCGGTGGCAGAGCTTGTGAAAGCCAGCGACTATGTTGATGCCATTATTCCACGTGGTGGAAAAGGGCTGGTAGAGGCTATTAGTGAAAGTGCAAAAGTACCTGTTATTAAACATTTGCACGGTGTTTGCCATACTTATATCGACAAAGATGCTGACACACAAAAAGCCATTAAGGTTGCCTTTAATGCCAAGACTCGTCGTTACGGTGTGTGCAATGCGACTGAAACTCTGCTGGTGCATGCATCAGCGGTTGGTAGAGTATTGCCTGAGCTAATTGCAGAGTACATTGCCAAAGGTGTAGAGCTTAGAGGTTGTGAACAAACACAACAACTCTCAGATCAAATCATTGCAGCAACAGATGAAGATTGGGATACTGAATACTTGGATGCAATTTTATCCATTCGTATTGTTAACTCAATGAGTGAAGCCATCGATCATATTGATCAACACGGTTCTGGTCATACCGAATCTATCATTACTGAAAATTACACCTCAGGTCGTCGATTTTTAACGCAGGTTGATTCATCTTCGGTGATGGTGAACACCTCTACTGGTTTTGCTGATGGCTTTGAATACGGCCTAGGTGCTGAGATTGGTATTAGTACCGACAAGTTTCACGTGCGTGGCCCAGTTGGATTAGAGGGGCTTACTTCACAAAAATTTATCGTCCTTGGTGACGGCCATACTAGAGCATAAAATAATGAATGCAAATGAAACGCTAGCTGTCTTTGAGCGTGGCACAGATGAAATATTGCCACTCGACGAGCTAAAGAAAAAACTCGCTAAAAATAAACCCCTGCGCATCAAAGCAGGCTTTGATCCAACGGCGCCTGATCTGCATTTAGGTCATACAGTGTTAATCAATAAACTCAAACAATTACAAGACTTAGGTCATGAAATTTTATTCTTGATTGGTGATTTCACCGGCATGATTGGTGATCCAACTGGCAAGAGCGCCACACGTCCACCACTCACCCAAGAGCAAGTGATTGAAAACGCTCAATCTTACCAAAATCAAGTTTTTAAAATCCTAGATAAAGACAAAACTACTGTTGTGTTTAACTCTGAGTGGATGAGCAAAATGTCATCTGCCGATATGATTAAGTTAGCTTCACAACAAACCGTTGCTCGTATGCTTGAGCGCGATGATTTTTCCAAGCGTTACAAGTCTGGCAAGAGTATTTCTATTCACGAATTCCTTTACCCACTAATCCAAGGTTACGATTCTGTTGCCCTAGAATCCGATGTTGAACTTGGCGGCACTGATCAAAAATTTAATCTACTAATGGGTCGTGAATTACAAAAACAAGCCGACATGGAGCAGCAAGTGATTCTGACTATGCCAATCTTAGAAGGCTTGGATGGCGTGCAAAAAATGTCAAAATCACTCGATAACTACATTGGTATCGACGATGCACCAGATGATATGTTTGGCAAAATTATGTCAGTTTCGGATGATTTAATGTGGCGTTATCTTGAGCTGCTCAGTTTTGAGACGTTAGAAACCATCGCCTCATGGAAAACAGAAGTAGAAAATGGTGAAAATCCTAGAAACATCAAATTCCGCCTAGCAGAAGAAATCATCACAAGATTCCATAATAATGACGCTGCTAAACAAGCACAGAAAAATTTCATTAATCGCTTTGCTAAAAACAAAGTGCCTGATGAAATGCCAGAATTTAGTTTTGATGCAGGCATCAAGATTGCCAACCTATTAAAAGATGCGGGCTTGGTTAACTCAACTTCAGATGCCTTTAGAATGATTAAGGAAGGTGCCGCCAAAATCGAAGGTGAAAAAATCGCCGACCGAAACCTTGTACCAGAAGCGGGCACAGCCGTATACCAAGTAGGTAAACGCAAGTTTGCAAGGGTTACCATCCTATAATGAAATTACTACTTGCTAGTGTTGCAGCTCTTTTATTGAACGGCTGCACTTCATTAGAAGATTTTCAAAAAATGTCGCCAGAATCTCGCGCACATAAAACTTGCAAAAATGATGTTACTGTTAGACATTACAACTCTCAAGTGCATCAACTTAGTAATGAGATTAACCAAATAGACGCATTGTTACTTAAGGGCTACAAAACTCGTGAAAACTGCACTACCATCACTTACGAAAAAACCAGTGAAGGCAAACCCACTAACTTAATCAAAAAGATTTGCACTGAAGTTATCATTCCAATCAGTGACTATGTATACAAATTTGAAGAAGGTAGAAAAGCAAATCTAGCCATAGAACTTGAAGAAGCTAAAAATAGAAAACAAACCAATTTTGACCAATGCTTTGAAAAAGTAGTGTCTATGAGCGCAGAGCAAGCATTTAACCGCTTTGACAACTAAAGTGTTACAATACGCACCCCTGGGGATGACATGGCTTCGACGAGGAGTTGGATCTCAAGGACGCATGCCGAGGATAAAGATAGCTCGTAAAAACGCTCTTTAAAAAGATAGTTGCAAACGAAAACAACTACGCTTTAGCAGCATAATGCTAACCGCTCCTTTGAGATTGTCTACGTTTCTTAGATAGCGGTCGAAAGTAGACTCGCTAGGGTTATTTGTTCCAAATAATTCGGTTAAAACTTTAGGAAATCGCTACTTACATCCCTGATGGTCGGGTGGTAGGCGGCTAACTCAAGTAGACCAAGCTAAGCATGTAGACTCTTTGTTTGAAGGTTTTCGGACGCGGGTTCGATCCCCGCCATCTCCACCAAATTAATTTTTATGCAGTATCAAGCAAGTTTTCCATTGCTTGTATCGTAGTCGGTAGTTGTAATACACCGTGCACTGGATAATCCACCGCATCAAGCACATGAAGATGCTGCATTTCTTTTTTCTTTGCCAATACAATTACCTTGGTATTGGGTGAATATTTAAACAGACTAACCAGTAGGACTTCTATGTTGGACTTGTAAATACCACTATAGTTAGTGCTATAAGCATAAGAAAACTCTACTACAATATAGTCTATTGCTTGTTTTTTAGCCAAGGCAACAGCCTTTCGAACGCTATCGACTCTAAGTTCTTTAAGACCTTTGCGCTGATACAAAGCGCCAAAGTCTGGAAACATCATGGATTCTATAATCGAAACAACGACAGGATCAGACATAACGATCAGTTGGTTGTAAAAAGCATACTTATTTAGTCGTTAATTGAATAACAAGCAACCCCACCTTTTTGTGATCCGGCTGCAAACATACAACGTGTGTTTGGATTGTCTGCTGGGATCCATTCATACACACGAATATTCCAACCAGCGGTTTCAATCAAATACTCAGAACTAGGCTTAACAGTTGTAGCACCCATGGTGGTCATCTTTTCCCAAAGACCTGCTTGGACAGATAGTGATAATAAAAATACTGCAATTAATGTGATTAGTTTATTTTTCATATTTCCTTCCTGTGGTTTTTTATTGAATTAGCGCATGCCTCGTTGCTTTTTAATCAGCTCATAAGCGCTAATAATTTCTTGGGTTTTTTCTTTGGCAATTGTCATCATTTCTTCTGGCAAACCTTTGGCTACTAGTTTATCCGGATGATGCTGTGACAACAATCGACGATAGGCTCGTTTGAGCTCTTTATCGGTAATGTCTTTACCCACACCCAATATGGCGTAAGCATCATCAATGGTTGGCTTATTAGCACTATGACTAGCAGCAGAAAATTGCTGAATTAAACTCTCTAATTCATGAAGCGAGAAATGTAATTTTTGAGCAATATATTTAAGTGCATCATGTTCCTTGTCATCCAGCACACCATCAGCATAAGTAGCTTGAATTTGAATTTCTAAAAACATGCGCACTAAATGTGTACGTCTATGGCTCTCAAGACGAAACTGCTCTAACACTTCGTCTAGATTGAAATCTTTCTGCTTGCCTTGATTAAACAATTCTTTGGCAACTTTTTTCATATCATCTGCTAATTGCATATGATCCATGACTTGCTGGGCTAATAGTATTTCAGCCTTTGATACCTTGCCATCAACTTTGGCGATATAGCCCATCACTGAAAATAAACTACTAAAAAATGCCGCCTGAACGCGCTGTTGATCGCCAATATGATAGTCTTTGGCGAATCCGCCAAAATTAGATTTTCCCTTAGATAAGTTGCCTGCAAATGCAACGCCAAGCATTGCACCTAAAGGGCCGCCCAGTATAAAACCAAATGTCCCGCCTAAAATTGTTGTCCACCAGCTCATAATAATGACTCTATTTATTGTTAAAAACTAAGTTATATTTAATGTCAAACTTTAATAATTACAAGCAAAAGACAAAAATATTTATTTTTTAGATTTCTTTGCTTGATTTTTATTGGCATTATTTTTAGGTCTATTGCCCCAAAAACCTTTTTTCTTTTTGGTTTTATTTTCTTGAGAATTACTGTCTTTTCCGTATCTCGGTTTGTTTCTATTTTTATTTTTTTTCGGTTTTTTCTTCTTGGGTGGTAGAAGCTTTTTAGCAGATTCTGGTAAGTTATGATCAGGCACAAAGTCATCGACCATAATACGATCTAACTTCTTTTGGATGAGCCTTTCAATATCAAATAGTTGCTTCGCCTCATCAGCACTCACCAATGACACCGCCTCACCTTTTGAACCTGCACGACCTGTTCGTCCAATACGGTGCACGTAGTCTTCTGGCACGTGAGGCAAGTCAAAATTTACCACGTGCGGCAAATCATTAATATCAATGCCACGTGCGGCAATATCAGTTGCCACTAACACATTAACTTTTCCAGCTTTAAAATCAGCCAATGCTCTAGTGCGAGCACCTTGAGACTTATTGCCATGAATCGCAGCTGCACCAATACCGCGTTTACCCAATTGGGTGGCAATACGGTTGGCACCATGCTTAGTACGGCTAAAGACCAATACTTGATACCAGCCATGCTCTTTAATAAGGTGCGTTAATAAGGCTTGTTTTTTAGATTTATCTACAGGATGAATCCAATGTTTAACGGACTTTACCGTAGAGTTGCGCGGTGTTACTGATATCTCAATTGGATTATGTACTAAGGATTTTGCCAGTTTCCTAATCTCATCTGAGAACGTTGCTGAAAACATTAAAGTTTGCCTATTTGTTGGTAAAATCTTTAAAATTCTCTTAATATCGTGAATAAAGCCCATATCTAGCATTCTGTCTGCTTCATCAAACACAATGATTTCTAGCTGATCAAACTTAACGGCATTTTGAGAATAAAGATCTAACAACCGACCTGGTGTTGCCACCAAGATATCAACGCCACCTCGGAGTTTTTGCATTTGCGGGTTGATCTTAACACCGCCAAATACCACGGCTGATTTCAGTGGCAAATGCTTACCATAGGTTGCAACACTGTCTTGTACTTGCGCAGCCAGCTCTCTGGTTGGTGTCAATATCAAAGTGCGCACTTGATTTGATTTTGTCGCTTGGCCTTGTGATAACAACTGCAAAATCGGCAAAGTAAAACCTGCAGTTTTACCGGTGCCTGTTTGTGCAGCTGCCATTAGGTCTTTACCCTCTAGTACAACCGGGATTGACTTTTCTTGAATTGGTGAGGGTTTATCATAACCCTGTTGAGTGACAGCCTTCAGAATAGAATCTGACAAGCCTAGTTTAGAAAAGCCCATGAAGAAATGTTGATGAAATAAAGATGCGTATTTTACATTGACATCTTATAATAAAAAATATGAATGAAAAGCAACCAATTCAAAGTCCTTGTGTTGATATATGCAAATACAATAAAAACAACTATTGTGTAGGCTGCAAACGCCATAGTGATGAAATCACCAATTGGATTAATTATTCAGATTCTATGCGTGAGGCAATTATGCAGGATTTAAAAGATCGGAAAATTGATTAACCCATCTCTGTAGGTGTTCTAGCTTTAATACTAAGTGCATGTAGTTCACCACTGTCGATGTTCTCGCGTACTGCGGCCAATACCATTTTTTGCCTAGCCAATAATGACATACCTTCAAAAACCGGTGAGACCACTAAGGTTGAACAACTACAACCATCGCCATCCATGGTGACGGTTGAATTTTCAACGCCCGCCTCAAGCTTGGCTTGAATCTCTTCTAAAGTCATGAGTTATACTCCTGCTCCGAACATGCCTTTCAGCATAAAGAAAAATACAATCGACATAATCGCACCAGCAGGCAAGGTAATTAACCATGATAGGAAAATTTTATTAATCACACGTGTATCTAAAGCCGCCATACCACGAGCCAAACCAACACCAAGTACAGCGCCTACCAATACTTGCGTGGTAGATACAGGTAAGCCTGTGCCTGAGGCAATAACAACCGTTGCTGCTGCTGCCAACGTGGCAGCAAAACCACGTGATGGGGTAAGCTGGGTAATGCCTGTGCCTACTGTGGCAATCACCTTATGACCATAAGTCACCAAGCCAAACACAATACCACCACCACCAACAAGTAAAACCCAAACTGGCAATATACTCTTAGCACCAATCAGGCCACCACTTTCAATCACACCATAAATTGCAGCGAGTGGGCCAATCGCATTTGCTACATCATTCGAGCCGTGAGCAAACGCCATAGCAGCGGCAGTGATAATCATCAGCACACTGAAAATTCTTTCCATTGAAGTAAAGTGGAAATCTTCATTTTCATTAGGATCGATTTGAATACGTCTAATAATAATTGTGCCCACAGCTGCAACCACCACGCCAAAGCCAATTGCAAGCATATAGCTGGTACCCAGATCAAAACTTAAGCCAACATGCTTAAGGCCTTTAAAAATAGTCACTAGTGAAATTACAAAACCCACGAGGAACATATAAAACGGCACGTATCTTTTAGCATTATCAAACGGATTCTTTGTGTCTATAATCA
>CAZKWW010000007.1:6652-13777 GCA_964556635.1 uncultured Candidatus Ruthturnera sp. | reverse complement strand
GAGCCCCGGATTGTGATTCCGGTTGTCGCGGGTTCGAACCCCGTTTCTCGCCCCACTCCTTAACAGTCGTGTTGCTCGAAAATTTAATCGCCAAAGAGCAGGCAATCCTGTAAGCAGAGCTTCGCTCACAGCCCTCACCCCACTTCTACTGCATTCTGCAGAAGATTATCACTCAAAAACAAAGACACAGGAAAAATCTCTTTCTGAATACTTATTGTGAAAAAATACGGTCTAGATCTTGCTCATTAAAAAACAGGTGCTCGTTGCAAATCTCATTATGAATGGAAATCTCGCCACGTTCTTTAAATAAGTTGCGTGCGTCTTCCTCTCCTAAATCAAAGATAATTTTTTCAAATCGCTTTCGATCTTGTTGACACTCATAATCAACTTCATCTTGGGCAAATAATTGCACAGTCTCTTCATGAAAAAGTCGATGTAGTAATTGTTCTGCATCTAGGCTACACAATTCTTCATCAGTTGTTGTACTTGCAAGCGCTGTTATTCTATTCCAGCCTTCTTCATCATTATTTTTAATTTCTGGCATTTTTTGAATCAGCATGGCGGACAAATTATCTTTAGTTGATGACACCCAAAGCTTTGAATCCAGCTGCTCTGATTGTGAAAAATAATCCTCAAACGTTGGTATTAATCCCAGCGAATTTCTAGGAATAAGCGATTGAAAACTATGCTCAGTTTGTGCATTGTATAAAGTAACTACCATTTGCCCTTCGCCTAATATGTCATCTAGGTTGTCACTTTCTTTAATGGCGCCATCAGATCTCACCATGCCGCGTATCTTCATATTATGCGTCACTTCTACCAATAGTAAACTCACCACGCCGTCACCTTGATATTGCATGGTTAACTTGCCTTTGTGTTTTAAGCCATTTGCCAACATTATGGCTAATGCACTAAGTTCACCAAACAGTTGTCTAACTTGTGTTGTGTAACCACGATCCTCAATTAGTGATTGCCAAGTTTGGTTAATAGACAAGTGTTGGCCACGTATATTGAGATCTTTAAATAAAAAACGTTGAATATTGTTCATACCACGATATTTTAAATGGCTTTGGTATTAAAATAAATTTTATGCAGCGCATCATTGAACAAAAAATTATCAACCAATCTGATCAAGCCCTATTAATTGATGTGTTGGCTGATGCTACCTTACTTTCAAAACAAGCGCTTAAGTCAGCCTTAGATAAAGGCTGTGTTTGGATAAAAACTGGCAAGAAAACTAATCGTGTTCGTCGTGTAAAGAAATCGCTAAAAATTGGTGATGAGGTTTTTATCTACTTTAATGAAAAAATTCTATCTTCTACTCCTAATAAGCCCAAATTATTACTTGATAAAAAAGATTACAGTATTTGGTTTAAGCCTGCAGGTGTGTTTGCCCAAGGATCAAAATGGGGGGATCACTGTTCACTAGCCAGATTGGCAGAAAAATCACTGAATAAAAATAGCTTTTTAGTACATCGACTTGATCGTGCCACCAGTGGCATCATGATGGTTGCACACACCAAGCGTGCAGCCAGAGATTTATCAAAACTTTTTTCCGATCGAAAGGTAAATAAAACTTATCTGGCTATTGTTGAAGGAAAGTTTAGTAACAATACACTAACAATCAATAAAAAGATTGATGGCAAACATGCGATTAGCCACATCAAATTATTAACTTATGCCAACAACAAATCTTTGCTTGAAATACGTATTGAAACTGGCAGGAAGCACCAAATTAGAAAGCATTTAAGTGGAGTTAATTATCCTATTATTGGTGATAGACTTTACGGTAATGCAGATAAAAGCTACCCAGAAGATTTACAACTACAAGCCATACGTTTAAATTTCACTTGTCCAATTAATAATCAAAATATAGATGTTGAACTATCCAGTCAGCAAAAGCTATCGCTTTAGAGCTATTCACAATCTCTTTCAACTTCGCGATCCCAAATAGCAGGAATGATAATAGTCAAACACTCAGCAACACTTAAATTTTCACAAATAGCGGGCTCATCATCTCTAAGCGGGTGCTTGTGTTTTGGTACGATTGGCGTGTTGGTATCTTTTACAACCACGCCCTGATCACTCTTCTGATCTTCACAACCAGAAAACAACAAAACCAATAGTAAAAAAACTTTAATCATTAGTATCATTGTAACCCAATAGACTTGAATCTAGTTGATAATACCCCTATATATTAAGTTAACTGACTAATAAGGAAAAATCCATGAAGCGAATCTTTCTATTTTTAATGACCAATATCGCCATTATTGTCTTACTCAGCATTACGCTAAGCTTACTCGGTGTCGAGGGAATTTTAAAAGACAACGGTTCTGATTTAGACTTACAAGCGCTGCTTATTTTTTCTGCTGTATTTGGCTTTGGTGGCGCCTTTATTTCACTCTTGGTTTCAAAGTGGATGGCAAAACGCATGACCGGTGCGGTCGTTATCGAATCACCAAGTAACAACCTAGAAAAATGGCTGATTGAAACTGTTGAAAAGCAAGCAAAAATTGTTGGCATTAAGATGCCAGAAGTGGCAATTTTTCCATCGAATGCAATGAATGCTTTTGCCACCGGTGCTAGCAAAAATAAAGCCTTAGTTGCTGTCTCTCAAGGCCTATTAGATTCAATGAATCAAGGTGAAATTGAAGCGGTGGTTGGCCATGAGATGAGTCATGTGGCTAATGGCGATATGGTAACTTTAACTTTAATACAAGGTGTGGTTAACACCTTTGTGATTTTTTTCTCACGAGTGATTGGGCATATTGTTGACCGTGTAATTTTGAAGAACGATCGAGGCCATGGTATTGGTTATTTTGTTACTACTTTATTTGCACAAATTGTTTTATCAATTCTTGCTTCCACTATTGTTATGTATGTCTCTAGAAAACGTGAGTTTGTTGCTGATACCGGTGGTGCAGACCTAGCAGGACACCAAAATATGATTAACGCATTAAAACGCTTGGGTCAAGTCGAGCCTAATGCCCTACCTGAACAAATGGCGGCGTTTGGTATTGATGACAAAAAAGGTTTTGCTTCGTGGTTTTCATCACACCCACCGATAGAGGCACGTATTGAAGCATTAGAAAAGCGCGCAATGGGGCAACAATAAAACAAATGGCCATTGCAATAAAATCTGAAGATGAAATAATAAAAATGCGTGTGGCTGGCCGCCTAGCTGCTGACGTATTGGATATGATCACACCAAGGGTTAAAGCGGGCATCACCACGGACGAACTAAATACAATCTGTCATGATTATATTGTCAATACACAAGACGCAATACCTGCGCCGCTAGATTATCACGGCTTTCCAAAATCAATTTGCACCAGTGTTAACAACGTGGTGTGTCACGGCATCCCTGGAGATAAAAAATTAAAAAAAGGCGATATTGTTAATATTGACATCACAGTAATTAAAGACGGCTATCATGGCGACACCTCTAAAATGTTTATTATTGGCAAATCTAGTGTTAAAGCTCAACGCATTTGTCGGATTGCACAAGAATGTCTTTATATCGGTATTCAGCAAGTTAAACCGGGTGTCCGACTAGGCGAAATTGGAAAAGCCATTGGTCAACACGCAATTAAAAACAACTGTTCTATCGTTCGTGACTATTGTGGACATGGTATTGGTCGAGAGTTTCATACAGAGCCTCAGGTTAATCATTACGACAACGGACTTACTGAACAAAGCCCCACTCTTGAAGAAGGCATGACTTTCACTATTGAGCCCATGGTAAATTTAGGTGGATTTGAAGTTGCCACTTCTAAGATTGATGGCTGGACAGTGACTACAAAAGATCGCTCACTTTCTGCACAATGGGAGCACACAATTTTGGTCACCAAAGATGGCTATGAAATCCTTACACTTAGAAGTGAAGAAAATATCCAGCCTGTGCTAAAATAATGCTTTTATTATTAAGTGACTAAGCGTTGAAAAACCTATAAAAGAGGTTCAACATGGAATGTTTTCTTACTTTCTGATGAAAGGAATGGAGGGGAACGCTGACCAAAATAATGATAACTTAATTACAACCGGAGAACTTCATTCATATGTTCAAAGTAACGTAATGAAGCATTCTTTAGGATCTCAAACGCCAGAATTGCATGGGGATCACAATAAAGTTCTTTTAAGAATTAATTAACGACATTGTTCCGCCTGAATATTTACCTGAAACATTATTCAACCTAGGGGATTCAATTCCTGGCTCTGGCATTATTTGGGTAATACTAATTATTGTGGTTACTGGTGCTTTGGTTAGCAATTTTATTGGCAGAAAATTGCTTGCGCTTTGGGAAAAACTCCTCAATAGAATCCCAGGGTTTCGCGGTATTTATAATGCCCTTAAAAAGCTATCAGACACAGTTTTAAGCACCTCTGGCGATAGTTTTAAAAAAGCCGTATTAGTTGAATATCCACGCAAAGGCATGTGGACTATCGCCTTTCAAACCGGCAATTACCATGGCGAGGTTGAAAAGAAAATTGGCGAAGAGATTATCAATATTTATGTACCAACGACGCCCAACCCGACTTCTGGATTTTTCATCATGCTACCAAAAAATGATGTCATTGAGCTAGACATGAGCGTTGATGAGGCGTTTAAACTAATTATTTCTACTGGTGTGGTTACACCAAATTAAACAAGGACGGACTAAAAATGAGAACGCATTATTGTGGTGAATTAAACAAAGATAACATCGGCCAGACGGTTGAAATTTGTGGCTGGGTAAATCGTCGTCGCGACCATGGTGGTGTCATCTTTTTGGATATGCGCGATAAGCGCGGCATTGCACAAGTGGTTATCAACCCTGATAATGCCGACTTCACACTAGCAGAATCTATTCGCAATGAATTTGTCCTGAAAATTACTGGTCAAGTAATTGCCAGAGGTGAAGGCTTGGTTAATCCAAAGTTAGCCACAGGAGAAATAGAAATTGTCGCAAGTAATATTGAAATTTTAAACACCTCTAAACCAGTTCCATTCCAAATTGATTCAACCGACACTTCGGAAGAAGTGCGTCTTAAATATCGTTACTTAGATTTACGACGCGACGAGATGCAGCAGCGCCTTCGCTTGCGCTCTAAAGTGACGCATTTTATGCGTGAATTTATGGATAGCAATGACTTCTTAGATATTGAAACCCCTTTTTTAACCAAGGCCACACCCGAAGGTGCACGTGATTATTTAGTGCCTTCACGTACGCATCCAGGTGATTTTTTTGCGCTACCGCAATCACCTCAATTATTCAAACAATTGTTAATGATGTCAGGCTTTGAACGCTACTATCAAATTGTTAAATGTTTTAGAGACGAAGACTTGCGTGCTGATCGCCAGCCAGAGTTTACCCAGCTTGATGTTGAAACTTCGTTCATGGATGAAAATGAAATCATGGCAATGATGGAAGAAATGACTCGCGGCATGTTTAAGTCTGTGATTAATGTTGATTTGCCTAACGAATTCCCAACCATTACTTATGCAGATGCCATGAGTCTATATGGAGTTGATCGTCCTGATATGCGCATCCCAATGCAAATTACTGATATGGACAAGCTCATGCAAAGTGTTGACTTTAAAGTATTCTCGGGCCCTGCTAATGATGCCAAGAGCCGTGTAGCCGCACTTAAAGTACCTGGCGGTGCAACCATTAGTCGTAAAAATATCGATAAATACACCAAATATGTCAGCATTTATGGTGCCAAAGGTTTGGCTTATATCAAACTTAATGAAGACGGGCCTGCTTCACCAATCTTAAAATTCTTAGGCGATGAGGTGACCGCTAAAGTCATTGAAATGACCGGCGCACAAACCGGTGATATTATTTTCTTTGGTGCAGATAAAACTAAAATTGTTAACGAGGCATTAGGTAACTTACGCGAGCAACTAGCTAAAGATCTAGACTTGTTTGAATCTGAATGGGCGCCAATTTGGGTGGTAGATTTCCCAATGTTTGATGTGGAAGATGATGGCTCTTTAAATGCAATTCACCATCCATTTACCGCGCCTAGTGTCGATGCTAACACACTAGAAACAACAGCTGATAGTGCACTTTCTCGTGCCTATGACTTAGTTATTAATGGCTCTGAAGTCGGTGGTGGCTCTATCCGTATTCACCAAGTTGAAATGCAACAAACGGTATTGAAGCTTTTGGGTATTTCTGATGATGAAGCACAAGATAAATTTGGTTTCTTGCTTGATGCGCTTGAGTATGGCTGCCCGCCTCATGGTGGCATGGCATTTGGTCTTGACCGCTTAGTTATGATTATGACTGGTGCAGATTCAATTCGTGAAGTGATTGCTTTCCCTAAAACTCAAACGGCTGCTTGTTTATTAACCGATGCGCCTGCCGGTGTACCAAGAAAAGTTTTAAGAGAACTTAGTGTTAAAGTGAGTTTGCCAGAAAAAGATTAAATCAACAACGTGTCAATTCAAGATCAAATAAAAGCTGAACTCAGGGCTCGTAACGCTGTACTGGTTGCGCATTATTATGTCAGCGGTGATTTGCAAACCCTAGCAGAAGAAAGCGGCGGTATTGTTTCTGACTCATTAGAAATGGCGCGTTTTGGACAAAACTGTGATGCCGACACCATTGTCGTTGCAGGAGTTAAATTTATGGGTGAAACAGCTAAAATCCTCTCCCCTGAAAAAACCGTTTTAGTACTTGATGAAGCTGCTACTTGTTCATTAGATGAAGACTGCCCTATCCAAGAATTTTCTGATTTTTGTGACAAACACCCTGATCGAAAGGTAGTGGTTTATGCTAATACTTCAGCCGAAGTCAAAGCAAGAGCAGACTGGGTAGTAACTTCAGGTAGTGCGCTCACTGTTGCTAAACATTTGCACGAACAAGGTGAGAAAATCCTTTGGGCGCCTGACAAGCATCTAGGTCATTATGTACAAACTCAAACAGGTGCTGACATGATTTTATGGCAAGGCTCTTGTGTGGTACATGAACGCTTTAAAGCAGATGCACTAAAAACACTCAAAGAAAAACACCCCGAAGCAGCTGTATTAGTACACCCTGAATCACCAAAATCAGTGGTTGACTTAGCTGATGTCGTAGGTTCTACCACGGCACTCATTAATGCCGTTAAAGATAGAGATGAGCTGTCTTTTATTGT
>CAZKWW010000007.1:0-6642 GCA_964556635.1 uncultured Candidatus Ruthturnera sp. | reverse complement strand
GACTGACAATGGTATTTTTCACAAAATGCATGAAGTGGCGCCACATAAAAAACTGATTGAAGCCCCTACTATGGGCGTTGGTGCAGACTGTGAATCTTGTGCCCATTGTCAGTGGATGGCAATGAACACTTTAGACAACTGCTTAGACACCTTAAAAACTGGAAAAAATGAAATACTCATTAATTCAAATGTTGCTAAAAAAGCAAAGGAATCCATACAAAAATTACTCGACTTTACTGCATAAAAGGTAAAATCTTGGTTTATTAATAAATTTAAAGAAATATAGATTTTTCATCCTTTATAAAAGGATGAAAGGCTGGATTTAGGAGCAATAAAATGGCAGGACATTCTAAATGGCACAACATTCAGCATCGAAAAGGTGCACAAGATGCCAAGCGCGGCAAGATATTTACCAAGTTAATTAAAGAGATTGTTATTGCTGCTAAAACCGGTGGTGGTGTGATTGAAAACAATCCTGGACTACGCATGGTCATTGATAAAGCCTTGGCTGCTAACATGAAGCGTGACACCATTGAAAATGCAGTTAAACGTGGTAGTGGTGATCTAGAAGGTGAAAACTACGACGAAGTACGTTATGAAGGTTATGGTTTAGGTGGTACCGCAATCATGGTTGACACTTTAACGGATAATCGTAACCGCACCGTAGCCGATGTACGACATGCATTTTCCAAACATGGTGGTAATTTAGGTACTGACGGCTCTGTGGCTTATTTATTCAATAAACAAGGGTTTATTAGTTTTGCCTCAGGTGATGAAGACCAGATTATGGAAGCAGCACTTGATGCTGGTGCAGAAGATGTCATTAGTAATGATGACGGTTCAATTGATGTTATCACCACCCCTGAAGATTTCTTTACCGTAAAAGACGCACTGTCTGATGCAGGGCTTGAGGCAAGCCACGCTGAAGTGACTATGGAGCCAGCCAATCGTGTTGAACTTAATTTAGGCGACGCGGAAAAATTCATGAAACTCATTGACCGATTAGAAGACCTTGATGACACGCAGGAAGTCTATCATAATGCCGATATTTCAGATGAGGTGATGGCGCAATTATGATCCACACCCATCAAGGTATTAGCGCTCTTGGCGCTTTTAAGACTAAAGCTTTACAAGCAAAAATATCAAAAGCACAACCTGGCTTAAACTTATTATCAGCTGAATTTATTCACTTTGCTGATCTTAACGAAGCGCTCACAGAACTAGAAACAAGCCACCTTGATCATCTACTGTCTTACACGCCAACATTGCCGGCTAATTCAGCACAATCGAGCGTCGTTGTCATTCCTAGATTAGGCACTATTTCACCTTGGTCATCTAAGGCCACTGATATTGTGCATTTATGCGATATTAATAAAATTAATCGTATTGAGCGTGCAACTATTTACCATTTTGATGCCAAAATCACCAACTCAATACAAGTATTGGCTGCCATCATGGACAAAATGACCGAATCAGTATTAGATTCGATTGACGATGCGCATACTATTTTTGATAATTTTGAGCCGCAACCCTTCGCTGGCGTTGATATTATGGCCAATGGTAAATCAGCCTTAGAAAAAACCAATATTGAGCTTGGTTTAGCGCTCAGCGATGGTGAGATTGATTACCTAGTCGAAAGCTTTACAAAATTAGAACGAAACCCAACTGACATTGAACTGATGATGTTTGCCCAAGCAAACTCAGAGCATTGTCGTCACAAAATATTTAATGCTGACTGGACCATTGATAGTGACAGGCAAGGCCTGTCACTTTTTTCGATGATTCGCAATACTTATCACAAGCATCCAGAGGGCTTGCTTAGTGTTTATTCAGACAACTCAGCTGTCATGGAAGGCTTTGAGGGTGAGCGTTTTTATGCTGATGAAAATGGAAAATACATTAGCTCAAAAGAACACAGGGCTATCTTAATGAAGGTTGAAACGCACAACCACCCTACTGCAATTGCCCCACATCCAGGTGCGGCTACCGGCTCTGGTGGTGAGATCCGTGACGAAGGCGCTACAGGTCAAGGCTCAAAGCCAAAAGTAGGCTTATGTGGCTTTAGTGTTTCCAACCTTAAAATCAACAATGCCCAGCAACCTTGGGAAGTGGATTACGGCAAGCCTAATCAAATCGTCTCAGCACTTGATATTATGCTTGAAGGGCCAATTGGCGCTGCTGCGTTTAATAACGAATTTGGCCGTCCAAATACTTTGGGTTATTTTAGATCTTTTGAACAGCAAACGCCAAACGGTGAAGTGCGTGGCTATCACAAGCCAATTATGCTCGCCGGTGGTTTAGGACACATTCAAGAGCAACACATTGAAAAAGGCAACATCCCTGCTGGCAGTAAGATCATTGTACTTGGTGGCCCAGCAATGCTGATTGGCCTCGGCGGTGGTGCTGCATCCAGTGTTAAAAGTGGCGAGCAAAGTGAAGACTTAGATTTTGCTTCTGTACAGCGCGCCAACCCTGAAATGGAACGACGTGCTCAAGAAGTGATTGATCGTTGTGCTAATTTAGGTGATGACAATCCGATTATCTCAATTCATGATATTGGTGCGGGGGCTTATCAAACGGCTTGCCTGAACTGGTGAATGATTCAGGTCGTGGTGGTCGATTTGAGCTACGCAATATTCCGAATGATGACAACCAAATGTCACCATTGGAAATCTGGTGTAATGAGTCTCAAGAACGCTATGTGCTTGCTATTGCACCTACTAGCTTAGATTTATTTAGTGATATTTGTGAGCGTGAACGCGCACCATTCGCCGTACTTGGTGAATCAACCAAAGAACAAGAATTGGTTTTAAGTGACTCACTATTCAACAATGATCCAATTGACATGCCGATGGGTGTTTTATTAGGCAACCCGCCAAAAACCAGTATTGACGCACAAACCTCTGTTGACAATCTTAACGCACTAGATGCTAGTAGTATCAAGCTTGATGAAGCAATTACTCGTATCTTGCAACTACCAACCGTTGCTAGCAAAAATTTCTTAATCACCATTGGTGATCGAAGTGTGACCGGTATGGTTGCTCGTGATCAATTTGTAGGCCCGTGGCAAGTGCCCGTGGCTGATTGTGCAATTTCATTGGCAGATTATGTCGGCTATCAGGGTGAAATTATGTCACTTGGTGAGAAGACGCCTTTGGCATTGGTTAATGCTGAATCTGCCGCAAGAATGACCATTGGTGAAGCGCTAACCAATATGCTCGGTGGTTATGTTGAAGATATTCACCATATTAGCCTAAGCGCAAACTGGATGAGTGCTAGCGGCCATCCAGGCGAAGATGCTAAATTATTTGAAGCGGTTAAATCAGTTGGTATGGACTTATGTCCAGAGTTAGGCTTAACCGTGCCGGTTGGTAAAGATTCAATGTCAATGAGAAGCTCTTGGGTTGAAAATGGCAAAGATAAAGCGGTGACTGCACCACTATCATTAATTATTACTGCGTTTAGTAAAACACCAGATGCAAGATTACAAATCACGCCACTATTAAATACAGACGAAGCTTCTGAACTTTGGTTAATCGACTTAGGCTTCGGCCAAAACAGAATGGGTGGTTCATGCCTAGCACAGGTGTACAACCAAGTTGGTAATATTGCGCCAAACCTTGACGATGGCTCGGTATTTAAAAACTTTTTCAGTGTCATTAATCAGCTTAACAAAGATGGATTGATTAATGCTTATCACGATCGTAGCGACGGCGGTGTGATTACAACTCTACTGGAGATGGCTTTTGCCTCGCATTGTGGCCTTGATATCCAAACCACTGAGCAAAACATCACTGATCTGTTTAATGAAGAATTAGGCTGTGTTATTCAAGTAAGTAATAACAACAAAGACGCTGTAACGCAAGTTTTAGCAACAGCAGGCTTGAGTAATTGTACACGCCACATTGCCAACATTAACGATACAGATAATATCCGAATTCATACAGACGATAAAGTATTGTTTGAACAATCTCGCACACAATTGCAATCTTTATGGTCATCTACTTCCTATGAAATAGCCAAATTGCGTGACAATCCTCAATGCGCTGAAGAAGAGTTTGCAGGTGTTATCGAAAACTCAGAAGGTTTAAAAACTAGCCTTTCTTTTGATCACAATCAATCAATATCGGCGCCATATATTGCCACTAACGCTAAACCCAAAATCGCCGTATTAAGAGAGCAAGGCATTAATGGTCAAGTAGAAATGGCAGCGGCCTTTAACAAGGCTGAATTTGAAGCGATTGACGTACACATGAGTGACATTCTATCGGGTCGTATATCATTGTCAGATTTCAAAGGTTTGGTCGCTTGTGGTGGCTTCTCTTACGGCGATGTACTTGGCGCTGGTAGAGGTTGGGCAAGTTCAATTTTGTACAATGCAAAAGCTAAAGATAACTTCCAGGCCTTTTTCGAGCGAGATGATAGCTTTGCACTTGGTATTTGTAACGGTTGTCAAATGATGTCCAATTTAGGTGAAATCATTCCTGGATCTGAGCATTGGCCAAATTTTAATCGCAATGTTTCAGAGCAATTTGAAGCGCGTTTTTCATCCGTTAAAATCGGCGAATCAAATTCAATTTTCCTAAAAGACATGGCAGGCTCTATTATGCCAATTGCTATTGCCCATGGTGAAGGCCGTGCAATATTCAAAGGCAACCAATCTGAGCAGCACATTGCATTACAGTATGTAGATCACGCAGGTGATCTAACACAAACCTACCCTCACAATCCAAACGGCTCAGATAATGCGGTTGCCGGTGTGACGAATGATTCTGGGCAAGTGACGATTATGATGCCACACCCTGAGCGTGTATTCCGTGCGGTGCAAAATTCACATCATCCAAAAGACTGGGATGAGCGTAGCCCATGGATGAGAATGTTTGAAAATGCCAGAGCTTGGGTTGATTGATTACACACTGATTCGCTCTAAACGCAAAACACTGAGTTTGCAAATCAACACCCATGCTGAACTTATTATTCGTTGCCCACAAAAACTTTCCATTAAAGAAGTAGAGTCTTTCATTGCTGATAAATCACGCTGGATAGAAAAAAAACAACATGCAATACAAGCGCAACAAATACAAACACCAAGTTACGAAAAAGGCGAGCAGTTTTTGTATTTGGGTAATCAATATCCATTAACTCACAATGCCGAACAAACCTCTAAACTCGACTTTGATGGCAAGGTATTTAGTTTAAAAAGTGATGGTTACTCAGCTTTTCACACTTGGTATAAAGCCGCCTTTAAGAAAATTGCCTTACCAAGGTTGGATTATTATGCAGATCTTTATCAGTTTAGTTATCGGCAAGTTCGCCTAAAAACACAAAAAACGCTATGGGGTTCTTGCAGTGGTGCAAACAATATTAACCTTAACTATTTACTCATTCAAGCGCCAATAAGTGTGATTGACTATGTGATTGTGCATGAGCTTGCCCATACAAAGATTAAAAATCATTCGAAAGATTTTTGGCAATTGATTGAATCAATATTGCCAAAATATAAAGCCAGCAAACGCTGGCTTAAAGATAATGGCTACAAGCTACACAACTTATAGCTAAAAAAGATTACTTATTATTGAACTTGTCTGTTGCTTCTTGCATGGCTGCCTCTAAAGTGCCCATTTCAGCCATCTCAATAATAATATCGCCACCACCAACTAACTCAGCGTTAAAGTAAATTTGTGGAAACGTTGGCCAGTCCTGGAAGGCTGGTAAGTTTTGCATCACTTCTTGATCTTCAAAGATATTAACATAAGCAAACTCAACGCCAGTTGATGCTAATGTTTGCGCAGCACGCGCTGAAAAACCACACTGTGGAAATTGCGGTGTACCTTTCATATAAAGTACGATTGGTGCACTGTCTACTTGAGCTTGAATTCTATCCATTATGTCCATTGCGTTACTCCTGTTTGATTCTGAATGTCCGAGTATTTTACTCTTATACTAACTATTACGCAATTATTCTATTGTTTAATCGCCTGAGAAATTGTGTACTTTTGCCCTTGTTTAAGTTTTTTATAGTTGCCAAATACCGATTTAAAATTATCCTTAATAAAATTGCGCAAACCATTAATAGTAACAAAGGTAATTTTTCCACCAGGCTTGAGTGCATCATAAGCATCGTATAGAATAATACTAAGCTGCTCTCGCCCTACTTTGGCAGGCACATTAGAAATAATTTGATCAAAGTAATTGTCTTTATTAACACTTAAAAACGCATCAGACAAATAAGCCTTGGCATTATCAATATGATTAAGCTTGGCATTGTTATTTGATAATTCAACCGCAACAAAGTCTTTATCTACCATATGTACTTCACCTTTCGGGCAAAACTTAGCAACAGACAAACCAATCGGGCCATAACCACAGCCAAGATCTAGACATTTGTCATGCTCATCAATATTTAAATACTTCATTAATAATAAAGTGCCCTCATCAATTGCACGCGGTGAAAACACACCCCATCGTGTTTTAAGGGTTAGATCATGGCCTAACAAAGTAGTTTGAATACTAAGATCTTGTTTTAACTTTGGAATGTCTTCTCTGGTAAACATATCGCACTTATTATACATAAGGGTAATCAGCGATACTCTGATGATAAAATAGCATCTATGAATAGACCAGAACTCTTATCCCCTGCTG
>CAZKWW010000006.1:8493-14333 GCA_964556635.1 uncultured Candidatus Ruthturnera sp. | reverse complement strand
CTGTCATTGCCACATCGGCTTTAACCTTGCGCCCTGTTAATACAGATACGAGTGCGGTACACATTGCTGCGCCTGCACTTGGGCCATCTTTCGGTGTAGAGCCATCCGGTACGTGAATATGGATATCGAGCTTGTCTTGAAAATCATCAGCAATGCCTAATTCTTCTGCTCGTGTACGGGTGACACTCATCGCCGCTTGAATTGACTCTTTCATGACATCGCCCAATTGACCGGTGTAATTTAACTTACCCTTGCCTTTGTAAGTGGTAGCCTCAATGGTTAATAAATCACCGCCAACCGATGTCCATGCTAAGCCAGTTACCTCGCCGATTTGATTGTGCTCTTCTGCTAAACCATAACGGAATTTTTTAACACCTAAATATTTTGGCAAGCTTTTAGCATTGATAATGGCTCGACCTTTACGTTTTTTAAGCACGACTTCTTTTACCACTTTACGACAAATGGTACTAATGGTGCGGCTCAAACTACGCACACCTGCCTCACGCGTGTAGTAACGGATAATATCTAAAATTGCCGAATCTTTAAAATCAATCTCATTTGGTTTGATGCCATTATTTTCCATAGCCTTAGCCACCAAATGACGCTTAGCAATTTGCACTTTTTCATCTTCAGTATAGCCAGATAGCTCAATAATTTCCATACGGTCTAGCAATGGCTGTGGCAAATCTAGCGAGTTGGCCGTGGCTACAAACATCACTTGCGAAAGATCGTAATCAACTTCTAAATAGTGGTCGTTAAAGGTGTGGTTTTGCTCAGGATCTAGCACTTCAAGCATGGCTGAAGATGGGTCGCCTCGATAATCAGAGGCCATTTTTTCAATTTCATCTAGCAAAAATAGCGGGTTTTTAACCTTTACTTTTTGCATTTTTTGCACGATAGAGCCTGGCATTGCACCAATGTAAGTGCGTCTGTGACCGCGAATTTCAGCTTCATCACGCACACCGCCTAAGGCCATACGCACGTATTTACGATTAACCGCTTTGGCAATCGACTCACCGAGTGAGGTTTTGCCCACGCCAGGAGGGCCAACAAGGCACAAAATATTGGCTTTATTGTGAGTAACGCGTGTTTGCACAGCTAAGTGCTCCAAAATGCGCTCTTTGACCTTATTTAGGCCATAGTGATCATCGTCTAAAATCTTTTGTGCTTTATTTAGATCTTTGTTGATGCGCGTTTGTTTTTTCCACGGCACATCACATAAGTTTTCAATATAGGTGCGAATGATCGAAGCATCTGACGACTGAGACGACATACGCGAGAGTTTTTTGAGTTCAGACTCTGCTTTGGCTTTGGCAGCTTTTGGCATTTTTGCTTTATTAATGCTTGCCTGCAGGTCTTCAATTTCATTTTCGTCTTCAGCTTGGCCTAATTCTTTTTGAATGGATTTCATTTGCTCATTCAAATAGTAATCTCTTTGGTTAGACTCCATTTGTTTGCGCACGCGAGATTGGATTTTCTTTTCAGCGCTCAGCACATCAATCTCACCCTGAATAACTGCCAAGATTTTGTCGAGTCTGTCTTTAGCGTGATCACCCTCAAGTAGGGATTGTTTTTCTTCAAGCTTAAGATTTAAGTTAGCAATAATGACATCACTAAAACGCTCAACATCGGAAATATCTTGCAATACTTTAAATACTTCTTCCGGTATTTTTTTATTGAGTTTAATGTAAGACTCGAAGCTGTCTAATGCTAAGCGCATCATCGCCTTAACCTCAACATTTTCATTAGATTCTAGGTTAAATTCACTAACTGATACCTCAGTATAGTCATCCGTTTCAAAGAACTCATTAATCTTTGCACGTTTTACACCTTCAACCAAAACCTTGATCGTGCCATCAGGTAGTTTTAGCATTTGTAAAATAGTGGCTAGCGTACCCACTTGATGCAAATCATTATTGCCAGGATTTTCGGTTTTTTCATCTTTTTGCGCTACTAAAAAGATGTACTTATTAGTGCCCATTGCTTGAGTAATAGCATTAACGGAAGATTTTCTACCAACAAAAAGCGGCATCACTGTGTGTGGGAAAACCACCACATCACGCAAAGGCAATAAAGGCACTCGCTCCTGAGCTAGATCAATGATTTCTGTTGTGGCTTCTGTTCCCATAACAATTTAACACCTTGTTTGTTTAATAATTTAGATAGATAGTGGTTTGTGACGTTAATTTCAAGTACCCAAGCGCCAAAATCATCCACCTTCTCATTGTGGATATAGCCAATATTGTGAATCTCACTACGAATATAAGCCGATTGCACATCCAGTTGTATTTTGGCACGTGTCATCATACCACTAAGCTGCTCTGCTAATGCTTGATAAAGCAAATCAATGCCCAAACCTTTTTGTGCCGAAATCCATACACGATAGATTCTGCCGTCTTTGTCACGATCCATTCTTGGTGCAAAATCAGGCAAACAATCTATTTTGTTCATCACCAAAATAGTGGGGATTTTAGCAGCGCCGATTTCAAAAATAATGTCTTCAACTTGATCAATTTTCTCTGGATTGTATTCATCCGAAGCATCAACCACATGTAGCAGTACGTTCGATTGTCGGGTTTCTTCTAAGGTTGATTTAAAAGCCGCCACTAAATCATGGGGCAGGTCTTGAATAAAGCCAACGGTATCTGCAATGACCGCTTCACCCGAAGCTGGCAAAATCACACGTCGAATGGTTGAATCCAAGGTGGCAAATAATTGATCATCCGCAAATACTTCAGCTTGGGTAATGGTATTAAACAAAGTGGATTTTCCAGCATTGGTATAACCCGCCAAAGCGATCATCGGCAGTTCGCTCTTGACGCGAGACTTACGCCCTAAATCACGCTGCTTGTGTACTTTGTCTAAACGCTTGGTGATGTTTTTAATGCGCACAGCAATTAGGCGCTTATCCGTTTCTAATTGGGTTTCACCTGGGCCTCGCAAACCAATACCACCTTTTTGACGCTCAAGGTGTGTCCAACCCCTAACCAGCCTAGTAGATAGGTGGCGTAATTGAGCCAATTCGACTTGTAATTTACCCTCAAAAGATCGCGCTCTAAGTGAGAATATATCTAGGATAAGGCCAGTGCGATCCATCACTTGACACTCTAATGATTTTTCTATATTTCGCTCTTGCGATGGGGATAATTCAGTTGAAAAAATGACCAAATCAAGCGCTAATTCTTTAACCAAATCTGAAAGTTCATCCACCTTGCCCGAGCCAATAAAATATTTAGCACTGGCAAAGTTACGCGTAACTTTAAGATTTTTAACAACAAATAAACCAGAGGATCTGGCCAATTCTTCGAATTCGTCCATACCATTATGAACATGTCGATTATTAGGGAGCTCTACATAGACCAGCAGCGTTCGTTCACCTTGACCAACTGCGGCTTTTTGACGATCAAATAATTCCAACTGAGCTCGAGTGGGTTAGCTGGCTTTTTTAGATTTCTTAGCTGATCGATACACCATTAATGGGGCTTTCTTCTTCTCAACTACTGCTCTGTCAATCACCACTTCGTTGACATCGTCTAATGATGGCAATTCAAACATGGTGTCTAGCAACAAATCTTCTAAAATAGAACGCAGACCTCGGGCGCCTGTTTTGCGCTTAATGGCTAACTTGGCAATGGCTGATAAAGCCGGCTTTCTAAGGGTTAGTTTAACGCCTTCCATTGAAAACACCTCTTGAAACTGCTTAACCACTGAGTTCTTAGGTTTTGTTAAGATTTGAATTAATGCGTCTTCATCTAGCTCGCTGAGTGCTGTTTGCACTGGTAGACGACCCACCAATTCTGGAATGAGGCCATATTTAATCAAATCTTCTGGTTCAATTAAATCAAACAAATCAGTCAGTGTTTTTTCTTCGTTAAGGTCTTTGACGTCAGCAGAAAAACCAATGCCTGTGGCTTTTTCAACACGTCTTCCAATAATCTTGTCTAGGCCGTCGAATGCACCACCACAAATAAATAAAATCTTTGAAGTGTCAACATCAATAGTCTCTTGATTAGGGTGCTTACGCCCACCTTGTGGTGGTACTGAGGCCACTGTACCCTCAATCAGCTTAAGCATGGCTTGCTGTACGCCCTCACCCGATACATCACGGGTAATCGAAGGTGAATCACTGCGACGAGAAATTTTGTCAATTTCATCAATAAAAATAATGCCTCGCTCTGCACGATCAGCATCAAAGTCGCATTTAGATAATAGGTTTTTAATGACATTTTCAACATCATCGCCCACATAGCCCGCTTCGGTTAGTGTGGTTGCATCAGCCACGGTAAATGGCACGTCTAAAATACGCGCTAATGTTTGTGCTAATAACGTCTTGCCCGAGCCAGTTGGGCCGATCATTAAGATGTTAGATTTATCTAATTCGACATCGTTTGAAACATAGCCGCTTTGTAGGCGTTTGTAATGGTTGTAAACCGCAACTGACAATACTTTCTTAGCGTGGTCTTGACCGATCACATAATCGTTTAGAAAATCTAATAATTCTTTAGGCGTGTAATCCCACTCTTGATGCGCCTCGGTAATTTCTTTAAGCGCTTGCTCTTGAATTAAATCATGACATGACTCAATACATTCGTTACAAATATAAACGCCTGGGCCCGCAATTAAACGATCAACCTCGGCTTTGGCTTTGCCACAAAATGAACAATTTAATTCTTCGGTATCTGCTGCCATGGGCTTAGCGTTGTTTGAGAACCTTATCAATGAGACCGTATTTAGCCGCTTCATCAGCTGACATAAAGTTATCTCTGTCTGTGTCTTTTTGAATGGTCTTAATAGCTTGACCAGTATGAGACTTTAGAATGCTGTTGAGCTTCTCTCTCACTTTTAAAATTTCTTGTGCGTGGATATCAATATCACTGGCTTGACCAGAGAAACCACCCAAAGGCTGGTGAATCATGCATCTGGCATTCGGCAGGGCAAAACGTTTGCCTTTAGCACCTGCTGTTAATAACAAGGCGCCCATGCTCGCTGCTTGACCAATACACAAGGTAGAGACATCTGGCTTAATAAACTGCATGGTGTCGTAAATCGCCAAACCAGCAGAGACCGACCCACCTGGGGAGTTAATATATAGATGAATATCTTTATCAGGATTTTCAGATTCTAAAAATAACAACTGAGCCACAATAACATTAGCCATGTAATCTTCAACCGGACCAACCATAAAAATAACACGCTCCTTTAAAAGGCGTGAATAAATATCATAAGCTCGCTCACCTCTGGCAGATTGCTCTACCACCATTGGGACTTGATTTAGGTTTTTAATTGTCATTTATGCTTGTTGTTGTGTCACTTCCTGAAATTTTTTGTTTTTAAAAGTAACGGTTGCCTTGTCTAAAACAGCGTCTTGCACCATTTTTTCTACCACTAATAACTCAACATGCGTTAATCTTGTTGGGTCTTCATTGTAGTAGTCTATCATTTGTTGCGCATTTTCGCCATACATCTGTGACATTTCTACTAATTTAGCGTCAAGCTGCTCTTTGCTTGCAGTTAGGTTGTGGTTGCTAGAAACTGCATTAATCAATAAACCTAATTTAACTCGGCGCTCTGCTTCTGTATTAAACGCAGAGGCTTCTAAATCGCCTTGAGATTGCATACCTTGTTGCTGCATACGCTCTTGCATTTCTTGTAGTAAGTTTTGTGCTTCGCTATCAATGCTGCTTTGTGGCACAGTGAAATCACTCACTGCTAACAATGCATTAAACACTGCATTTTTGTTTTCTTCAGCAATACGGCCATCAATTTCAACACGCATTTGCTCTTTCATGCTCTTCTTTAGCGCATCCATGTCTTTTTCGCCAAATTTCTCAGCAAATTTG
>CAZKWW010000006.1:8170-8483 GCA_964556635.1 uncultured Candidatus Ruthturnera sp. | reverse complement strand
GTCACAGAAATTTCAAAAGTAACTTCTTTGCCTGCTAACTGTGGCGCATGATAATCTTTAGGGAAAGTTAAATCTAAGCTAATTGATTTGCCTGCTGCAACATCGGTTAGACCATCTTCAAAACCCTTAATCATTGTGCCTTTGCCTAAAACCAGCTGGAAATCAGTGGCTTTACCACCGTCAAACACTTTGCCATCCATGATGCCTTCAAAGTCAATTGTTACTTGGTCGCCTTCTTTAGATTTACGTTTAACTGATTTGTACTCAGTTGATTGATCAATTAAACCTTGCAGGGTTCTTTCTTCGTCTGCTT
>CAZKWW010000006.1:0-8160 GCA_964556635.1 uncultured Candidatus Ruthturnera sp. | reverse complement strand
TTACTTTAGTTTGCTCAATCTTTAATTTAGAAAAATCAGCAATTTCAATCTCAGGGTAAACTTCAAATTCAACCGTGTAAGTAAACTCTTTTTCGTCTTTTGAATCTATCTTAGTAATGGTGGGGCGTGCTGCTGGCGTTACGTTTGCTTCTGTTAACGCATCAACCAAAGTCTCGTTTACAATATCATTTACCGCATCCGAGGTTGCATTATCACCAAACTGCTTACGCAAAATGGCTAAAGGCACCTTGCCTTTTCTAAATCCATCAATTGACACCTGTGAGGCCGTTTTTTGTTTAAAAAGGTCAGCCGGTAATTTAACCGTTAATGATCTTTTAAGGCCGTCTAATGTTTCTAGTGAAGTTTTCATGTGTTATAAATCCGATATTGTGCTTAAAAAAGAATGAATTATACCTGATAGAGCAGTATTTTCATGTGCAATAAAAAAGGCAGTAAGCACTGCCTTTTTTTAATTTTTTAAAGATTAAAGAAAATCTCTAAAAATAGGTTTTAGTGTAGACCAGCAATGTACTCAGAAACTGCGTCAATTTCTTCATTAGTTAAACTTTTAGTAAAGTTAATCATCATACCTTCATAGTCGTTTGTTCTGCTTGGTGCGCTTGCACCTGTTTGCGCATTGATTGAATCTTGACGGAATAATTTAAGTTGCTTGGCAGTATAAGCCGCATGCTGTGAAGACAATACTGGAAAACCTGCAGCTGGAATACCTTTTCCTTTTGGACCATGACAGGCAATACAAGCAGTAACGCCTGTGTTTTTCTTACCACCGCGATAGATTTTTTCACCTAGAGCAATATTTGCACCTGGTTTAGTCGTACCTGGTGTTACTTTTTGTGCCGCGTAATATGCAGAAATATTTTCCATGTCAGCATCTGTTAACGGTGCTACCATGCCAGCCATCGTAGCATCTGTACGATCATGAGTTTTAAATTCTCTTAGTTGTTTTAATAAATAAGCTTCGCTTTGACCAGCTAATTTAGGAAAAATTGGCAACATTGAGTTACCATTAACCCCATGACAACCAATACAAGTTGCTGCTTTTTCTTGGCCAAGTGCTACGTCGCCTGCCGCTAAAGTGTGTGTTGAAACTAAAGCTAATGCCGCGCTAAAAACTAATGCTAATTTATTCATGGGTTTCCTTTTTCGCAAAAAAATAAGCCGATATTATACTTAATATCGGCTTATCATAATATAGAATTTAAAGCTTAAATTCTATTAATTACGGATGCGGCTAATACCGCTAGTAATTTAGTTTCCAGCTAAGTAATCAGCAATTGCTTGCTCATGGCCTGCAGCCATACCAGCCATAGCATTCATTGTTGCGTCTTTACGAGCGCCAGACTGGAAGTCTTTTAACTGTTGAACGATCCAACCAGCGTCTTTACCTGCTAATGATGGGTAAGATGGTACTACTGATTTACCGCCAGCACCGTGACAACCTGAACAACCTAAGTTGTTGTACATTGCACCGCCGTCTGCTTGAACTGAAAATGAACCCATTGAAATTGCAGCCGCTGCTGCTACTAATAAAACTTTCTTCATTACTCTCTCCTTATTTTTTATGAACTAAAATATAATGGCAACTAATACCACGAATTCCGATTATACATCTGTTTAGCTGAATGAGCAACATCTACCACCAAGCCAAATTTCTACTCTCATGCCCGTCACTTAAGGGATGCCCAGAAGATCAAGGATTTGAAGTAATTTTTGCCGGGCGCTCTAATGCCGGAAAATCAAGTGCCATTAACACACTCACACTACAAAAAAAACTAGCTAAAGTCTCTCGTACACCAGGTAGAACACAGCATTTGGTGTTTTTTGAATTAGATCAGGATCGTCGTTTGGTCGATTTACCAGGCTATGGTTACGCTAAAGTGCCCGAACATATTAAGCAACAGTGGCACATCGACATGAGTGAATATTTTGAAAAACGCCACTGTTTAGCAGGCGCAGTATTGGTGATGGATGTACGTCGCCCACTAACAAAATTTGACCAAATGATGCTAGATTGGTGTGTGAGTATTAACCTACCTACACAGATCTTACTAACCAAGTCAGACAAACTTAAAAAAGGCGCGGCGAGCAATGCCCTACTTAAAGTTAGACGCGCCATCAAGCCACACCCTTATGTGGAAGTGCAATTGTTTTCTAGTTTAAAAAAACAAGGTCTAGAAACACTTTGGGGCAGACTCGACACTTTCTTCGGTCATGTGGATTAATGCCGACCTAACAAAATTCAGTGCTAAAGACCAAGTCGTCTTAGCTAATAATCGACAAGTATTAGCCTTTAAAAAAACTTGGGGTACGCAGCACGGCGTCTCGGCTCTGCCTCAAACCTTTTCTTGGAAGCAATACCTGCAACACACTTGGAAAGAGATTAATCCAAACTCATCTAGGCGACTTATTTCAGCCGTTGAATCTAGAACACTGATCGCCCAGTCTATGGTGCGCTTAGGTCAAACAATTGATACGCGCTTACTAGATGAAGTGGTCAAAAACATTGATTATTGTTATGCGCATTTGATCAACCCTTCTGAATTGCTTGACTCTCACCACCAAAGTAGTGATTTATTGGGCGCTTGGATGCTAGATTATCAACAAATTAAGCTTGAACTTAATGTGCTTGATGTGAATGATTTATCCAAACTTATTTTAAATCGTGACTGTGAGATTAGCCAACCTTACCTATACGGATTTAAAACGCTCACACCTGAGCAGGCACTTTTATTTACCAACATCGGTCATCAGATTTTAAGCGCAAAGCAGCCAAACACACACAGTAGCAATCAAATTTTTAACACAACGCAAGATGAAATCTTCCATGTTGCCAACTGGGCTAAAGACTTGCACAACAAACACCCAGAAAAACACATTGCCATTGTTAGCCCGCAACTCAATAGTGAACACCATCAAATAAAATCAATTTTTGATCAGGTGTTTAATGATGTGCTTGTTGGTACCGGACAAAAGGCCTATAACATTTCTCTAGGTTTGCCGCTAACTGACTACCCATTAGTCAAACATTTACTATTAATATTGCAATTATCTGAGCAATTACAAAACAACTATATCAGTACCGAAACCTTTAATGCCGCTATTACCTCGCCCTATATTGCTCATGCCAAAGCGGAACAATCAAACCGTGCGCTATTGGTGAATCAAGTTTTATCTTGGTCACAAACACACTTTAAACTCAATCAGCTTGATGCGCATTTGGCTAACACACCCTTACTCAAAAAACTCATTGGTCATATTAGCGCACAGACCGTCAGTGGCCAGCAAAAACACGACCAATGGTTGTTAAACTTTAACACATACTTGCAAGATTGGGGTTTTGCAACTGACAGAACACTATCTAGTGTTGAATACCAATTATTTAACAAATATCAACAAACCAGTTTGGGGTTAAATCAATTGGCTCAAATCACTGGCAAGGTTGGCGTATCACAAGCCATCAATGATTTACACACTTGGTTGTCACAGGTGATTTTCCAAGCGCAATCTGCCAAAACACCCATTCAAATACTTGGTAGCCTAGAAGCAGAAGGCTTATATTTTGATGAGGCCTGGGTAATTGGCATGACTGATAGCTTCTTGCCAGCAGCGCTCAATTCTCCACGTTTTATCCCTAATGACACTGCCTCACAGCATCAAATCCCCCATAGTAATTTTGAGCTGATTGCCAAAGATGCACAAGACACACTCAATAATTTGATCAATCTATCTGAGCAGGTTACGTGCTCTTATGCCAAAAACCACTTTGAAAGCGAACAGCACGGCTCACCCTTGTTGAGCTTTGATAATGAAGTTAAAACGCCCGAACATCAATTTAAGCCTGCCACACTAGAGAGCATTGATGACAATCAAGCCGTGCCATTAGCCGATACACAAGTAAGTGGTGGTGTGGGCATTCTAAAAGACCAAATGGCTTGTGCCTTTAAGGGTTTTACTCATCGCCTAAATATCAAAAAATTTGACCCGCCACACGTTGGTCTAAGTCGCTCAGAACAAGGCGATGTGGTACACAAAGTGTTAGAGTCTATTTACCAACAAGCACCATCTTCTGCTGATCTAATCGCTTATGACCAAGATGCATTAAACCAATTGATCGATACTGCCATTGAGCAGGAATTAAAGCGTTATCAGCGCTCTGGCTTTACTCAAATTGAGCAAGATCGTCTCAACCAAATTATTCATAAATTCATCGCTACTGAAAAACAACGCGATGCCTTTAGAGTGATTGCCACTGAAAAAACCATTGAGGCTAATGTTGCCGGGTTACGCTTTGACACACGCCTTGATCGCGTTGATGAAATGGATAACGGCGACCACATTATTTTTGATTACAAAACTGGCAAATTGCCAAGCAATCCTTGGTGTGGCAAGCCCATAAAAGAGCCACAATTGCCTATTTATGTCACCACTCATCCAGCCGATGGCATTGCCTTTATCAAACCAGCAGCAGATAAAATTAGCTACACCGGCCTAGCTAAAGACAAAGACTCATTACCCAAGAAAACATCTAGGCAAAAATCTTGCACTGATTGGGATGAACAGCTCAAGCTTTGGCAGCAGCAATTAGACCAAACCAGCCAAGATTACCAACAAGGAAACGCACAAGTATTACCCACTAAAGGTGCTTGCACCTATTGTGAATATGATTCACTTTGTCGAGTGAAGAAATAGCACAATAATTGACATTTTCTCATTCTGAATCGCCTCGGCAATATTGCTTTTATCAAGGCTAGCGATATCAATATTGTCAAGCTCATCGCGCAGTTGCTTGATTAGCTCAACTTCAACACCTAACAAAGCAAATACTCTAAGCAATTGTTCAAAACGCTGTTTGCGTCTTAATGCATCAGTTCGGTTAAAAAACGTCAAAATATCTTCTGCACTTTGATTTTTTAGCTGGCTAGCAACCACTCGCCACTGACTCGTCAGAATGGCAAGTTGGGTGTATTCTTTGGGGCATTTAATATGCTGGCATAATTGCTCAATGGTATCGGCGCTCTGGTTATGTAGCCACAGTGCAAACCTGACCACTGAGCTACTGGTGTCCAACCGATCTAAAAACTCAAATTCATTATCATGCGTTGTATGATTAGCATTACCAAGCATTGGGAATACTTTTGCATCTGCACCACAAGCTGACAATACTTTAAAAAAAGCAGAAGGCGTCTCATAAGACAACGCCTTTTCTAACTCTTTAAAAACACGTTCGGGTGTGAGTGCGTCGACCTCACCTGAAGCAACCATATCTTTCATTAACTGATGTGTTGAGTGCGCCACCTTAAAACCAAATACTTTAAACCTGGCAGCAAACCGCGCCACGCGTAATACGCGCACTGGGTCTTCACTAAAGGCGTCAGACACATGTTTCAATAAGCCATTATTTAAATCCTCTTGACCATTAAATGGGTCAAACAATTCGCCGTCTTTCTCGGCAATGGCATTAATGGTTAAATCACGGCGTGATAAATCTTGCTCAAGTGTGACCACTTTAGAGGTGTCAAATTCAAAACCTTTGTAGCCTTTGCCGACTTTGCGCTCAAGCCTAGCCAATGCGTACTCTTCTTGCGTGCCGGGATGCAAAAACACCGGAAATTCTTTACCCACTTGACGATACCCAAGATCCAACATTTCATCAGGCGACGAACCAACCACCACCCAGTCTTTCTCGGTATTGTTATCACTAATGCCTAATAAGCGATCGCGCACTGCGCCGCCAACCAAATAAACTTTCATTATCTCAAATGATGTGTAAATACAAATATAATACCCTAATGGATTTAGATAATTTAACGCCCGAGCAGTTTCGAGTGACACAGCAATGTGGCACTGAAGCGCCGTTTACCGGCAAGTATGTTAATCACCATGAAGATGGTGACTACACCTGTGTTTGCTGCAATCAGGTGTTGTTTTCATCCAATACCAAATTTGATTCTGGCACTGGCTGGCCGAGTTTTTATGACATTGCCAATGCCGATAGCGTTACTCTGATTACTGACAATACCCACGGCATGGTACGTGTAGAGGTTCGCTGTAACAACTGTGATGCGCATCTTGGCCATGTGTTTGCCGATGGTCCTGCACCAACCGGCCAACGCTATTGCATTAATTCCGCTTCGCTTAACTTCCAGGCCAAATGATGCATATTCATATTCTAGGTATTGCCGGCACATTCATGGGTTCACTAGCGCTAATCGCCAAACAACTCGGCCACAGAGTTACTGGCCAAGACCAAGGTGTATACCCGCCAATGAGCATACAACTCGATGAGCAAAACATCAGCTATACGAACGGCTATAAGGTGAGTGACATGCCGCAGGCTGATGTCTTTATTATTGGCAATGCCTTATCACGTGGCAATGATTGTGTTGAGGAAATCCTCAGCAAACAATATGTCTACACCTCCGGCGCGCAATGGCTAAGTGAAAATGTATTGCGTGATAAATGGGTATTAGCCGTATCAGGCACACATGGCAAAACCACCACGGCGAGTATGCTTGCTCATATCTTAGAATTTGCAGGTTACAACCCCAGCTTTTTGATTGGTGGTGTAGTGAAAGACTTTGGCGTGTCATCACGCCTAACCGATGCCAACTTCTTTGTGATTGAAGCTGACGAATACGATACCGCCTTCTTTGATAAACGCTCAAAATTTGTACATTATCACCCAAAAACCTTAGTCATTAATAATCTTGAATTTGATCACGCCGATATCTTTGATTCGCTCCAAGACATTCAAAAACAATTTCATCATCTACTTCGCACCGTACCAAATGATGGGCTAATCATCCATCCAGGCAACACGCCAGCAATTGACGAAGTATTCGAACAAGGACTTTGGTCTGCTGAGCAGGCCTTGCCTGCTCAGCAACTAACCGCCACCAAAACGGGTACAAGTTTTAGCGTTGAAGGTGCTACGGTTAATTGGCATTTATTGGGTGAGCACAATATGCAAAATGGCCTTGGCGCTATTTATGCTGCACATCATGTTGGGGTTACTTTTGATATGGCTTGTGAAGCGTTGAGCACATTCAAAGGCATTAAACGTCGCTTAGAAATCAAACATCAAACTGACAATATCACGCTTTATGATGACTTTGCTCACCACCCCACTGCAATTAAAACCACACTATCAGGCCTACGCGCCAAAGTTGTGGATGAGCCGATTATTGCCATCTTAGAGCTAAGATCTAACACCATGAAATCAGGCTTTCATCAGCAAAGCTTGGTTGATGCGCTCACTGATGCCGACCAAGTGCTGATATTAAGGCCTCAAAATGCCGACTGGAATATTGACACCCTATTTGATGCCGATTGCTTGTTTGATTCTGTGGATGATGTCGTTGCTCAACTCGTACAAATCAATCAAGGTCATTTTGTGGTGATGTCAAATGGCAGTTTTGATGATATCTTTAATAAACTAATCGCCAAGCTACACTCTGGAGAGCACAAGTGAAACCCATTGCAATTGCCCTAACCGGTGCATCCGGTATGCCCTATGCCATCACTCTACTTCAAGAGCTAGTCAAATCTCAAGAGAAAATCTACGTGATGATATCGGCTGCGGCCAATACCGTTATCGCCATGGAAACTGATCTTAACCTGGGTAGTGATACCAAAGCCATAGAACAAAATCTGACTCAATACTTAAGCGCTAAAGACGGGCAGATTGAAGTATTTTCTAAAAACCAATGGACCGCACCAGTGGCTTCAGGATCAAATCCACCAAGAGCGATGGTGGTGTGCCCTTGCACCATGAGCACCTTATCTGCCATCGCTCATGGCGCAGCTGATAACCTTATGCATCGCGCCGCTGATGTGGTGATTAAAGAACAAAAGAAACTCATTCTAGTGCCGAGGGAAACTCCTTATTCAGCCATTCATTTAGAGAATATGCTCAAGCTTTCTCGACTGGGTGTGGCAATCATTGACGCCAATCCAGCGTTTTATCAAAACCCGCAAAGTATTCAAGATTTGGTTAATTTTGTGGTGGCTCGTATATTAGATCACTTAGAAGTTGAGCACAATCTTTTGCCGCCTTGGCAAGCTTAAAAAGCAATAACGCTTAGGCCTAAAAAAGCCAGAAATATCGCAAAGAATTTTTTCAGCTTTTTGCCATCTACG
>CAZKWW010000005.1:0-14559 GCA_964556635.1 uncultured Candidatus Ruthturnera sp. | reverse complement strand
CATTAACATCACCACCACGGGTGATTTCATCAAACCTCTCAGGTATTAACGAGTCGATAGAAAGGTTGACCCTGTTAACCCCATTACCAAAAAGCTTGCCCGCAAACTTTTCTAACAAATGCCCATTAGTTGAAAGTGGCACATCTTTAATGCCATCAATGTTACTAATTAACTGGGCAATTTTTACAATGCCTCGTCGTAATAATGGCTCGCCACCAGTGAGGCGAATTTTACTAACGCCTAACTGAGCAAAGATTCTAACAATTCTTTCAATATCTTCATAGCTCAAAATATCTTCGCGTTTACAGTTTGGAATGTGTTCGGCATCTCGACAATAAAAACACCGATAATTACAATGCTCGGTAACAGAGAGGCGAATATAGTTTATCTCTCGATTAAATTTATCAATGAGTTTAGGCATTTTTTAAGACCTTACAGCGAGTTGTTTGTCCAATGACCAGATTTGCCGCCTTTCTTTTCTAGTAATTGCACATCAGAAATTTTCATAAAACGATCAACCGCCTTGCACATATCATAAACGGTGAGTGCTGCCACACTTGCAGCAGTTAATGCCTCCATTTCAACACCGGTTTGTGCGTTCAGCTTAGCAAAAGTATTAATCTTTACCCCGTTATCAAGGTATTCAAAATCAACACTAATTTTTGATAAGTTTAGGCTGTGGCACATTGGGATAAGGTGGTGCGTTTGTTTTGCTGCCATAATGCCAGCAATTCTTGCTACGGCCAATACATCGCCTTTTTTAAAATCATTGTCTTTGATTTTTTGTAAAGTTTCCGGACGCATAAAAATACTCGCCGTAGCGCGTGCTTCTCTGGTTGTTATGTCTTTATCAGCCACATCAACCATTTGTGCTTCGCCTTTATTATTTACATGACTTAATTTATCACTCATTGCATCATTTCCTTTAATGGATAAAAGTTAATAATATCACCTTTTTTAAAGGTAGTTTCTTCTGGAATTTCTGCCAAACCATCCGCCCAAACCATAGAGGACAAAACACCAGAACCTTGCTTGGGGTATTGTGTGGCTTTTGGTGGTATTGTTGAGTTATCAAGCTTTACCCGCACAAACTCACGCCTAGGTTTCGAACGGTGCCAATCAAAGTTTGCCTCAACCTTCATAGTCATATTTAGATAATTGCTCACCCCTTGCATCTTTTTAATAAACGGTCTGGCAAATAGTAAAAAAGTGACCATTGCTGACACAGGATTGCCCGGTAAGCCAATGAATGCGCTCTCGCCCACGTTGCCAAATGCAAGTGGTTTGCCGGGCTTCATCTTAATGCGCCATAAATTTAATTCACCCAATTGTTCTACGGCAGGCTTAACGTGGTCTTCCTCGCCAACAGAAACACCACCAGTGGTTATAACCAAATCACATTCAGTACTGAGCTCCTCCAATGCATGACACGTTGCATCAAAAGTGTCTTTCACATTGCCCAAGTTAACCACGTCACAATCCAACTTATTCAGCATAGCAACCAAAGCATAGCGATTAGAGTTAAAAATCTGCCCTGCTTCTAGTGTTTCACCAGGCTCAACCAACTCATCTCCGGTAAAAAATACACCCACTTTAATTTTATTAAACACCTCTAGGGTATTAACACCAAGTGATGCGGCTAGAGCAATTGCTTGTGGTTGCAGCTTTAAGCCCGCTTGTAAAACAACTTCGCCAGATTTGATGTCATTACCCATTGGCCTAATGTTTTCAAAATAGGCTATTGGGCGGTAAATCTCAATCTTTGAATCATTCTCAATTAACTCACACTCTTCTTGCATAATCACTGTGTTGGCGCCTTGTGGTATAGGCGCCCCCGTAAAGATTCGCGCTGCACAACCAGGCTCCAATACGTCACCAACACTACCTGCAGGAATACGATCAGTAATCTCAAATGCCAGCCCACCAACAACACCAAGTTGCTCTTCTTGCAAATGAATTGCGTAGCCATCCATTGCAGCGTTATCAAAACCGGGCACATTAATTGTGGCTCGCACTTCTGTGGCTAAAACCCTATCGAGGGCATCATCAAGCACAACCATTTGAGTACTGTTAACAACCCTTGCGGAGTCAGTTAATAGCGTCAAAGCTTCACTGGTAGAAATCAGCGACTGCGGTATTTCATCGCAGGCACAATCAGCTTGTTGATGGTCCATAATCAGTGTGTAACCTGTTTTTATAATTAAAATTAACCGTTTGATTGTATCATACGACTTATATATTCGTCTATAACATGCCCACATGAAAAACATAAGTAAAAGCGACATAACCGCTGTCATCCTCTCAGGAGGACAAGCCACTCGCATGGGCGGGCAAGACAAAGGTTTAATTTTATTTAAAAACAAACCTTTAATCAGTTATGTGGCTAATATTATTAACGAAAATGTTAACAGTATATTGGTGAGCGCTAATAAAAACCTTGACCTTTATCAAAAATTTGGCACCGTTATTAGGGATGATTTATCTGGATTTCAAGGGCCACTTGCCGGCGTTTCTAAAGCAATGCACGTTGCCAATACTCCGTATTTATTAGTACTGCCTTGTGATGGTCCCTTTGTTAATAGCCTATTAGTTGAACGACTGGTTCAATCCATGCAACAACATGAGGTGAATATTTGTGTTGCTAGCAATGGCAACAAAATTCACCCAACCTACTCACTCATTAATATTGCTTTAAAAGACAATTTAGATAAATTTTTACAATCAGGTGAGCGTAAATTTGGTCTTTGGCTTAAAAATAACAACGCACTTAAAGTTGATTTTTCAGATCAAGCAGATATCTTTATCAATCTTAATTCACCGCAAGATTTTGCCAATGCGGATTAACGCCAACGGTCTTTTTGCTTGTTGTCACTAACCTTGGCTTCTACCCACTTACTCTGGCTTTCAGTGTGTTCTTTTTTCCAAAAAGGTGCTTGAGTTTTTAAAAAATCCATAATAAATTCACAAGATTCAAAAGCAGCCTGTCGGTGTTGACTGGTTGTAACCACCAATACAATTTGATCATTAATTTGTAAGTCGCCCACACGATGAATAATCGTAACCTTGCCAAGTGGCCATCTGTCTTGTGCCTGATTAGCGATAGACTCTAATGATTTTTCAGTCATACCAGGGTAGTGCTCTAGTGTCATCTTTTGGATAGGCTCACCTTCTAAATCTCGCACTGTGCCAACAAAACTCACAACCGCGCCAATATTGCTATCATCGCCTCTGGCTAAAGATACTTCTGTATTGAGATCAAAGTCTTGTGTTTGTACAACAATTTTATTCATGCTCTAATTTTAGTTTTAAATCACCCTTGTTGGGTTGATTTAAATCAATCAGCTTAATATTAATTCCCATATAATGAGCAAACATGGAAATCACACCTTATTTTATAACGCTATTAGCGCTATTGTTTTTTGTCGTTGCTTTTGTCTACTCATCCGTTGGCATGGGTGGGGGCTCATCTTATACAGCACTCATGGCAATTGCGGGTATGAGCGCTATCACCATTCCGATGGTTTCGCTCTCGCTTAATTTACTTGTTTCCACCATAGGCAGTATCAACTTCTTACGTAACAGGCACGGTAAGTTGCACATTGTTCTGCCATTTTTAATCTCCGCCATTCCTTTTGCTTATTTGGGCGGTTCACTACATTTGCCAAAAGAAGTCTTTCTATGGGTATTACTTATATCGCTTGTTGTCGTTGCCATGCGCATTTACCTTTGGGAAGACACAAGTTTTCAGATTACGTTAAACCAAAAACAAAAAACACTGGTCTCTTTAATTGCGGGCTCTATTCTTGGCCTTGTTGCCGGCATTGTGGGTATTGGTGGCGGCATATACTTAGTGCCACTTATTATTATGCTACGCATTGGCTCTCAAAAAGAGGCGGCCGCTACGGGTGCTATCTTTGTTTGGACAGTATCACTCTCTGGGCTTATTTCACGCTTACAATATAACACAATTGACCTAAGCAACTACCTTTCATTAATTGTGGCGGTTGTTATTGGTGGATTTCTTGGCTCTTACTTTGGTTCTTTCAAATATAGCCCTAAAACCATGGAAAAATCTTTAGGTGTTATCATTCTAGTGGCCATTGTTTTTTTACTCAAAAAAATACTGTTTTAACCGCCTGAAAACAACCTATGTTATTTTTAAAATTCAAAGCACTTAATATAATCAAATATCTTAATTCTCATTATATTAATGACAAATGACTAAAGAAGAAAAAACTATCGATATTTGCGGTGTTCTGGTTCATGCAACTCAAGGCAAGGAAGAAAAGATAAAAGAAAACCTCAATACCATTGATGGTGTCAACGTTCACTACATCACTAAAACCAATCGTCTAATCATCACCATCGAAAAAGATGAAAAAGGCCAAATTATGGATATCATCGACGGCTTCAATGATGTTGATGGCGTTATATCAACCATTTTAACCTACCAACACTCCGAACCAATTTTAGAGCAGTGAGCGAGTCTGTTTCACGCAGAGAATTTTTAATAAACTCGGCTAGATTAGCCACCACCACTACACTTATTGCAACTGGCTTATTAAGCTATTCAAAATATTCCTACTCTTTACCTGCAAAAGCCATACGCCCACCCGGCGCTCTAAATGAAAAAGCATTTAATGCTGCCTGTATTCGTTGCGGCCTATGCGTTAATGATTGTCCATTTCCAACACTAAGTTTAGCAACTCTAAAAGACGATGTTGCTCTGGGCACTCCGTTTTTTACCGCCAGAGAAGCAGGTTGTGAAATGTGTGACGATATCCCATGTGTCAAGGCTTGCCCAACAGGAGCGCTCGATAAAAATCTAACTGATATTAATGATGCCAAAATGGGTTTGGCTCGTATTGTAGATACAAAAGGTTGTATTGCTTATCAAGGCTTGCGTTGCGAAGTGTGTTTTAATGTTTGCCCAATCCGTGGCAAAGCAATTACGATTGAAATGCGACACAACAAACGCAGCGGCAAACACACAATGTTTATACCTATTGTCAACTATGATCATTGTACGGGCTGCGGTAAGTGCGAGCAAGCTTGCATTATGGAAGAGGCGGTTATTAAAGTACTTCCAACCAAACTTGCCATGGGCAAAAGACAAGATCATTACAAGCTCGGCTGGGAGGAAAAACAAAAATCTGGAAAATCATTAGTATCTCCAGATATTGAGCACAAGTACAACCTACCAGAAGGCAAAAAATATGACCTCCAAGGCAAAGGGCTAACCGATGTTAAATTTGAATCTAGTTTAGATAATGCATTAGACACACTCAATAAATTTAATCCGCTGTTTGACATTAAAAGCAAATGAAGAAAAAGATCAACATTTGCCAAAAAACAGGCCTAGATGCACAAAAATCCAAAGGCTGGCTAGGCGCCAACAAATACTTAATAATGCGCCGTATTTCTCAGTTGAGTATTTTGTTTGTATTTTTATTAGGCCCTTGGTTTGGCATTTGGATTGTTAAAGGCAATCTAACTTCAAGCCTAACGTTAGACACATTGCCACTAACTGACCCTTATGTATTGTTGCAATCTTTTTTTGCGGGCCACTCTATTATTAAAGATGCACTGATTGGTGCACTAATTGTTATTGTGTTTTATCTTGTTGTTGGTGGTCGGGTATTTTGTTCTTGGGTTTGTCCGGTCAATATTGTTACCGATACGGCCAACTGGCTCCGTTGTAAATTAGGCGTTCAAAATAAAGGCGGGGGTATCGCCAGCAAAACTCGCTACTGGCTTTTAGCCATGAGTTTTATATTGGCTTTTGTCACAGGCAGTGTTGTCTGGGAGTTGGTTAATCCGGTTTCTATTTTGCATCGCGGTATTATTTTTGGCATGAGTTTTGGTTGGGGTTTAATTGCGCTTATTTTTTTATTTGACTTACTGGTGGTTAACAAAGGCTGGTGTTCTCGTCTATGTCCAGTCGGTGCTTTTTATTCATTATTAGGCAAGGGCTCGTTACTCAGAGTTAGTGCAAAAAATAGAGATGACTGCACCGATTGTTTGGAATGTTTTTCTGTATGTCCAGAGTCTCAAATCATCAGGCCTGCACTCAAAGGCCAAGGCAGTGATATCATCTTAGATGGCAATTGCACTAACTGTGGAAGATGTATTGATATTTGTGAGCCAGATGTGTTTTCTTACACCACTCGATTTAAAAAAAATACAACTAAATAACCTATGTTAATGAAAAACACCTAATAACCCATTAGAGTGTGAAGTTCATATTGATAGATATAGATATTTTTTTTAATTGTTCGTGAGGAGAAATAAATGGCCATTACAAGAAGAGAATTCATAAAGAATAGCGCAATAAGTGCAACAGCAGCAACAGCAGGTGTCACACTTCCAAGCATTGCGCTCGCCAATCAAGGTGATAACGAAGTCAGATGGGACAAAATCCCTTGTCGTTTTTGTGGTACAGGTTGTTCGGTATTAATCGGCACTAAAGGTGGAAGAGTTGTTGCCACACAAGGTGATCCAGATGCGCCTGTTAACAAAGGCCTTAATTGTGTTAAAGGTTATTTCCTATCTAAAATTATGTATGGTAAGGATCGCCTAACTCAGCCTCTTCTACGTAAGAAAAACGGAAAATACGACAAAAACGGTGAGTTTGCACCAGTATCTTGGGACGAAGCCTTTGATGTTATGGAAGACAAGTTTAAGGCCGCCCTTAAAGTGTCTAAAGAAGAAAACAAAGGCAAACCTGCTGATCAACTAACCTCTCGTGTGGGCATGTTTGGCTCTGGTCAATGGACAGTATGGGAAGGTTACGCTGCTTCTAAATTATTTAAAGCGGGCTTTAGATCAAACAACATTGACCCGAATGCTCGCCATTGTATGGCATCAGCAGTTGGTGCTTTCATTCGCGCCTTCGGTTCAGACGAGCCAATGGGTTGTTATGATGACTTTGAGCATGGTGATGCTTTCGTATTATGGGGCTCAAACATGGCAGAGATGCACCCAATTTTATGGTCACGTATCTCAGACACTCGCCTAACTAAGCCAAATACAGAAGTACATGTTTTATCAACTTTTGAGCATCGTTCTTTTGATTTAGCAGATAACGGCATGGTGTTTAACCCACAATCTGATTTAGCAATTCTTAACTATATTGCTAACTACATTATTGAAAACAAAGCCTACAATAAAGAGTTTTTGAAAAAACACGTTAACTTTAATAAAACACCAACAGATATTGGTTACGGCTTGCGTGCAGATCACCCATTACAGAAAAAAGCTAAAAATGCTAATAAAGGCAAGCTTAGCAAAATTAGTTTTGATGAATATGCAGCATCGGTTAAACCTTATACTTTAGAGAAAGCAGCAGAGATTTCAGGCGTTCCTGCCAAGAAACTAGAACGTTTAGCCAAACTTTATGCTGATCCAGATAAAAAAATTGTCTCTTTATGGACAATGGGCTTTAACCAACATACACGTGGTGTTTGGGTAAACGGCCTAATGTACAACGTACACTTACTAACAGGTAAGATCTCTGAGCCAGGTAACGGTCCATTCTCATTAACGGGGCAGCCTTCGGCTTGTGGTACTGCTCGTGAAGTGGGCACATTCGCTCACCGCCTACCTGCAGATTATGTGATCATGAAGAAACCACATCGTGATTTTGCTGAGAAAATTTGGAAGCTTCCAGAAGGCACAATCCCAGGTAAAAAAGGTTATCATGCGGTTGCTCAATCTAGGGCGCTTAAAGATAGCAAGCTAAATGCTTATTGGGTAATGTGTAATAACAATATGCAAGCAGGCCCTAATATTAACGATGAAATGCTACCGGGCTGGCGTAACCCTGACAACTTTGTTGTTGTATCAGACCCATACCCAACCGTATCAGCGCAAGCAGCTGATCTTATCCTACCAACAGCAATGTGGGCAGAAAAAGAAGGTGCGTATGGTAACGCTGAAAGACGTACTCAATTCTGGCGTCAGCAAGTTGATGCACCGGGACAAGCTAAATCAGACTTGTGGCAATTGGCTGAATTCTCTAAGAGATTTACAACTGATGCTGCTTGGTCAGATGAGCTATTAGCACAAAATCCAGAATACAAAGGTAAGAGTTTGTATGACGTATTGTATGCCAATGGACAAGTTAACAAGTTTCATAAACAAACCATATCTGATGATAGAGGCAACACTTATAAAAACTCAGAGATGGATGACTTTGGTTATTACATTCAAAAAGGTTTGTTTGAAGAATACCGTCGATTCCAGCTTGAGGGCCCTAAAAAAGGTCACGAACTGGCTAAGTGTGAAACTTATCACAAAACCAGAGGTTTGCGTTGGCCAGTGGTTAACGGCAAAGAAACCTTGTGGCGCTACCGTGAAGGCTATGACCCTTATGTTAAAAAAGGCGAAGGCGTTAGTTTTTATGGTAAGCCAGACGGCAAAGCTAATATCATTACCGCGCCGTATGAGCCACCTGCAGAAATGCCAAATGAAGAGTTTGATTTATGGATGTCAACCGGTCGCGTGTTAGAGCACTGGCATTCAGGTAGTATGACAAGGCGTGTATCAGAGCTTTATCGTGCAGTGCCAGATGCGGTTTTATACATGCATCCAGCAGATGCCAAGTCTAGAGGTTTAAGACGTGGCAATAATGCAAAAATTATCTCTTCACGTGGTGAGATTGTTGCCATGGTTGAGACCAAAGGTCGTAATAAGCCACCTAAGGGTTTGGTCTATGTACCTTGGTTTGACGCTTCTCGCTTAGTTAACAAACTAATACTAGACGCTACAGATCCATTATCAAAAGAAACTGACTTCAAAAAGACGCCAGTTAAAATTGTTAAAGCATAATAAGGAGAATAGGATGAAAAATAAATTATTAGCCATAACAGCAACTTCGGTTTTTGCTTTAAGTATAAGTGTTCAAGCTGATTTCTTTGGTTCTGATCACAACTGGAACAACCCTATGTCAACCATGATCGATGCAGCAAAAGATGTGGTTACTGATACAGTTGACGTTGTACAAGATGCTGTACAAACTACCGTTGATAAAGCCACTGATGTGGTTAACTCAGTAGCAGAGTCAGCAGAAGTCGCCTCATTGCGAGGCACTCATGCACTTGATGATCTCTCTCTTGAGCCGCCTAAAGGAAAGTGGCTTAAGAATATTGATTTTGACCGAAACTTTAGCGATCAACCGCCACTGATTCCACACAAATCAAAAGGCATGAAAATTACACTAAAGAAAATCAGATGTTTGTCTTGTCATAGCAACGAAAACTGGAGAGAAGAGGATGCTGTGAAGATGACAGCCTCTCACTTCATGAACCGTTCTGGAAAGCGTCTAAAAACAGTGTCTCCAAGACGTTACTTTTGTACGCAATGTCATGTTCCACAAATTAACAACAAACCTTTAATCGGTAGTGATTACACAAATACTGACGACGATTAAACCCATAACAAGGTATATTGCTTAATAAACAACATACCTTGTATTTCAATGTCAAACATGACCAGAGCCCAATTCCTTCGTGGTGGTTGGGGTTCTAATAAACAAGCTGTCATCAGGCCGCCATGGTCTGTCTCGGAAGAATCATTTACTGATTTGTGCAATCGTTGTGGTGCCTGTATAGACGCCTGTCCAGAAAAAATTATTGCCAGCGGTTCTGGCAAATTCCCAATGGTTGATTTTCAAAAAGGGGAATGTAGTTTTTGCCAAGAGTGTGTAAAGGCTTGTCAATATCATGCCTTTACAGCATTAAGTGAAAAACCCTGGGATATCAAGGCAGAAATTAAAGATCATTGTTTGTCAAAAATAGGCGTGGTGTGTCAATCTTGTTCCGAGGTTTGTGATAACAATGCCATTCACTTTAGCTTGCAAATGGGTGGTGTGCCAGATATTAGCTTAGATAGTGCGCAATGCAATGGTTGTGGCGCTTGTGTGTCAATCTGTCCAAAGAGCGCTATCAAAATTTCAATAGTAGAATAAATAATGAAAAACTCAAATAACAAACCAAATACACTTGTTTTAAAAATTGCACTGCCTTTTTTACTATTAAGCTTGGCAGCTATGCAAACACACGCATTAAACAAAACCAAAGGAAGCTCATCAAAAGGTGAGTCTATTGCGATCAAATCTTGTGATCGTTGTCATGGCGAATTAGGCATTAGTGATGATACTGATACCCCGCACCTAGCGGCACAAAGTAGTAGCTATATTATTAAACAATTGCAAGACTATAAAAGCAAATTACGCAATGATAAAAACATGTACAAGCGTGTTAAAAGACTAAGCAAACAAGACATGGCAGATCTTGGTATATGGTACAGCCAACAAACGCTACCCGAGCTAGACACATCATTAAAAAATACAATCAAAGCACCTGCGCTAATCACCCAAGGAGACACCAATCGCAACATTCCACCTTGTGAGCTCTGCCATGGTAAAGATGGAAAAACCAGTATTGGTGACGTGCCTATATTAGCCGGCCAACAAGCAGGCTATCTACTTTCTACCATGGAATATTTTGCTGATGGCTCTAGAGCAAATGATCAAGGAGGTGCTATGCAAGGGCTTGTTAAAAATCTATCAGACGTAGAAATTGAAGCGTTAGCTAAATACTATTCTGAACTAGGTGCTAGACCTGCTGAATTTGACTAATTGCATCGGGTAGTTTTTATAAATCAGCGTCTTCAATAATAGAGCTGATCAAACCCTCTATTCTAGCAATACCTTTTTTTGATTTTTCGTCAATTGCCTCAGGCATTGCCCAAACCACGTAAACTTTTTTAGGGTCTTTTTCAAGATTAAATACTGCAATTTTAAACGGGCAAAGCAAAATATTTAGAGGGTTGGCCCTAGATATGTCGTGTGATATACCTGCACTACAAAACTCAATAATTTCTGCATTTTTATAGATATTTCTTCTAAAGTTAAAAACACTTTTGGTGTTGTTAAGCATTTCACTAGCGTGGAATACCCCAGCAATATTAAGCCCCTTTCCCTTAACAGCATCAAGAAGATCATCACGAATATCTTGGTATTCAGCTTCAACAATGGTGGTAGTAACATGCTTTGCAACTGCTGCTCTTACAAAAAACACAGATAAAACAACAAAAATTATTAGGGATGAATATCTCTTCATAAGTAGCCTTTCTTTTAAAGTTGCATCCTTACCGGGGCATTCGGAGAGAGCATTCACTGAAAAGATAAAGATGCAAGTTAGATTATATAAGCAAGCAATTTGGACTTAAATAACATAGGTTGACTCCACCACTAAATTAATTTATACCTTAAATAACATAGGTTATTTTCAACTTTAGCCCGCATAAGTATATTGGTGACTCAATAGTATTAAACTCAAGCGGATTAAACACTTGTTTTTTTATTATTAAGTGAGGAGATTCTGCTAATGCAGAATTAATTTTAAATACACAATACGGAGTTTTTTATGATAAGAAATACAATCACAAAATCTGCATTATTGGCTACTGGACTAATGTTGTCAGTGCAATCATTAGCGGAGCCAAGCGCTGAAGCACTGGGCTACACCTGTGCAGGTTGTCATGGCACTAACGGTGCAAGTACAGGTAATGCAATCCCTTCTTTGGCAGGCCTATCAGAAGGCTATTTAATCGGTGCGATGAATGCTTATCGTGATGATGAAAGATCTTCAACCATTATGGGTCGAATTGCTAAAGGCTATACTGAAGAGCAAATTGAGTCAATGGCCAGTTTCTTTGCCGCTCAACCAGTTCATTCTAATATTCACCAAAAGTACGACGCTACAAAAGCAAGAGCCGGTGCAAAACTGCATGATAAGTATTGTAGTTCTTGTCATACAGCAGGTGGCACAGATCCAGAAGATGATGCAGGCTTATTATCAGGTAACTCTAAGTTATTCATGAAATACACTCTAGCTGATTTCCATGATGGTTCGCGCGACATGCCTAAGAGAATGAAAAAGAAAATGAAAAAAATGCTAAAGAAAGATCCAGATGCATTAGGCAAATTAGTTAATTACTACGGTAGTGGTAAATAAAGGAGAATACTAATGAGTAAACAAAATAGAAGAAGTTTTATAAAAACAGTAGGCTTAGGTGCTGCTGCAGCGACTGCAGCGACTTACACGCCTTTTGCTATTGGTGGTGCAACTAAAAAAGTTGTGGTTATTGGTGGTGGTATGGGTGGCTCTGTCGCTGCTAAGTACATCAGAATGATGGACAAATCAGTTGAAGTTACCTTAATCGAAGCCAACAAAGATTATTACACTTGTTTTGCTAGTAACGAAGTTTTAAGTGGCGAACGTAGTCTTGATTCAATCAAGTTTGGTTACGGCGGCCTTAGAGGTCACGGCATTACTGTTGTACATGATAAGGTAACCGATATTGATGCACGCGCTAGAAAAGTTGTAACCGCTGGCGGTCAAAGCTTTGCTTATGATCGTTGTATCGTCTCCCCTGGTGTTGACTTTAAATACGATCTAATTGAAGGCTATGATGCAAATGTAGCAAACACCAGTGTTCCACATGCTTGGAAGGCTGGCCCGCAAACACAAATGCTGCGTGATCAACTAAAAGACATGAGAAATGGTGGCACTGTTGCTATTTGCCCTCCGCCAAATCCTTTCCGTTGCCCTCCAGGGCCTTATGAGCGCGCTTCACAGATTGCTCATTATTTAAAAGCGCATAAGCCAAAATCTAAAATTATCATTCTTGATCCTAAGCCAAAATTCTCAAAAATGGGCCTATTCACAGGTGGTTGGAAGCGTCACTACGGCTACAAAACCGATAACTCAATGATTGAGTGGCATGGCACACCAAAAGGTTCTGATGACAATGTTTTAACATCAATCGATGTTAAAACTAAAACAGCAACAACTGGATTTAATGAAGTAAAAGCAGATGTTCTAAATGTTATCCCAGCACAAAAAGCAGGTAAGATCGCATTTACAGCTGGCTTAACAAATGAATCAGGCTGGTGTCCAGTTCGTGGTGATACGTTTGAATCAACCATTCACAAAAATATTCACGTGATTGGTGACTCAGCAATTCAATCTCCATTACCTAAGTCGGGCTATGCAGCAAACTCAGAAGGTAAAGTTTGTGCAGCAGCAGTGGTGGCACTATTAAATGGTGAAAGTGCACCAGATCCTACTTATGTCAATACTTGTTATAGTGTGATTGCACCAGGTGATGGTATCTCTGTTGCTATGGTTTACGGCTTTAAAGATGGCAAAATCATCAAAATTAAAGGCTCAGGTGGCTTAACACCGGGTAAATTTGATGCCAAGCTAAGAGAAAGAGAGCAGTATTATGGTTATTCTTGGTTTAAGAATATCACTCATGATACCTTTGGCTAAAATAGCCCCTCAGTAAACCTTTTGGTTTAGAAGCCCCAACTTCATAGTTTGGGGCTTTTTTTTGCCATTTATCAAATAGCCCCCCCCTGAAGACTATAACCATGTTAACATTAAGTCTTTTTTGACCTAAATAAAAAACCTTGACCTATATCAAGGTATGCTTTTAATATAAGAATATAATGATAATCTAATATTAAAACTTGAGGAAAGACAATGTCTTGTAACGGGAATAATAAAATTTCTGAAAATTGCCTAAGCTGCCTAGTGCGTAAAAGCACGGTGTTCGGCGCTTTAACAGATGATGAAATGAAATCTGTTGAAGGCTATATTGATAAAAAACGCCATTTTCAATCTGGCGAATATATCATTCAAGAAAACGCTAGTATCAACTATAGTCTATGTATTAACGCTGGATATTTAATTTTAGGCAGTTATTTAGAAGACGGCTCTCGCCAAATATACCAAGTGGCAATGCCAGGCGACTCGATTGGGTTTTCACACAGTAATGATGCTTATCATTATTTTGTTCAAGCAATAACCGAGGTTGACGTTTGTATTATTAACAACGCTACAATTGACAAACTGATTGGCGAACAAAAACCAATCGCTACCAAATTGATTGAGATCCTTTCTCATAATGCCAATGTTAACCAACAATACCTATTAAATCTTGGCAGAAAAAGCGCCAAAGAAGCACTTGCTTATTTGATAATGGATGTATCTACTCGTATTAAGCAACAATCTTCCAACTGTGATGCCAATGAATCTGAATTGTGCTTTTTCCCACTTAACCAAGAAGACATGGCTGATATTTTAGGCCTTACAAAGGTGCATGTTTCACGGGTTATTTCATCATTTAAAAAAGAAGCCTTAATTCAATGCTCTCAGAAAAAACTTAAAGTATTAAAGGAAGAGCGCCTCTCTGAGATTGGTGGATTTATTCCTATTAACACCAGTAATAGCTAGTTTTATTTGACCTCTACGCCATTTTTGTAGTTTGTCTTAAAATTTATTTTGCCGTCTTTACCCCACCAAATACCAACACCTTCGATCTTGCCATTTTTATAATCCATGGCTTTCAATTTCTCACCACTTGAATAATACCAAACAGTTGGGCCATGTCTTTTTCCATCTTTATAGCTCGTTTCCAGTTCTTTTTGTCCATTCTTGTGCCACCAAATAGCGTCGCCATCTTCCTTGCCATTTTTAAAGTAAACAT
>CAZKWW010000004.1:0-14574 GCA_964556635.1 uncultured Candidatus Ruthturnera sp. | reverse complement strand
CCTTAAAATAAGGCGTTTTCACTCGATTTTTGGCTACTTTTGATCATTTTTCAGCTATTTTTTAGGTAATTTTGATTATTTTCAATATTTTTAAATTTTTATAAAGTCAGTAATATCAAGGGTTTTAAGGTGTTATTGTGGATTTTTTGCAAATATATATTAGAACATTATTGACTTCTAATATAGTTTGTGTATAATGCACCCCTATCAAGACGGCTCAAGTCTGATACTTAAAATGCATTCAATAATGAGTGTGTTAAATTTAAAAATAATTAATCTAGGAGATTAACATGAAAAAAATTATCGCTATCGCTACTTTAGTAGCTGCTACATCAGCTTCTGCTGGTTTTTTTGGTAACAACAACAACTCTAACTGGGGTCCTTTCGACGGTAACTCTAACTACGGTCCTTTCGACGGTGGTTCTAACTTCGGTCCTATGAACGGTGGTTCTAACTGGGGTCCATTCTCAGGCGGTAACAACTGGGGTCCTTTTGCTGGTGGCTCTAACGCTGGTCCTTTCAACGGTGCTTCTAACTGGGGTCCATTCAAGGGTGGCAACAACTGGTTAAACAACACTGATTTCGGTCTTAAGTTTGACACTAAGAACACAACTGACACTAACGCTTCTGGTGCTGCTGACGGTTCTGCTAAAGGTGTTGCTGATGCTAACGCTAAAGGTGTAGCAGACGCTTACGCTAAAGGTCAAGCTGATGCATTCGCTAAGGCACAAGCTGACGCTTACGCTAAAGGTTATGCAGATGCTAAAGCTGCAGGTACTGCAACTTCAACTGAAGTAGCTAAGTAATTTATTACTTAACCTCGCTAGCATTATTTAGTGGACTAAGTCTGACTTAGATCATTAAAAAGCAAAGCTAAAAAGCCACTCTTCGGAGTGGCTTTTTTATACACAAACAACATAATATGTATCTTGGGGACATATACTTATACAAGGAAATATTATGAAAACATTAATGACAATTGCTACATTGGTAGCTGCGACATCAGCTTTGGCTGATTTTCACCCAAACACATACGACTGGAATAACGACATGATTGCATCAACTGTAGAGTCTGTTGCAACGCCAGCTGCTTTAGTTGTTATGCAACAGCCACAAACAAGAATGGCTTATACTCAAGATAACGGTATCTTTGGATACAACCCATACAACATTATGGATCCTCGTTGGATGATGGAAGAGATGAGCAATGTTATCGACTAAATAAACATTGTGTTAATTTAGAGGTCACAGTAATTGTGGCCTTTTTTATGGGAAGCCCTTTGTCTTCCCATAAAAAAAGGCGCTTTCGCGCCTTTTTATTTGCTTAAATTTCGCGTTAGCCTTTCATTTGGGCTGCTACTTCATCAGCAAAGTTTTCTTCTACCTTTTCAATGCCTTCGCCTACTTCAAAGCGAATAAAAGATTTAACTTGGGCGCCATTTGCCTTTGCAAGTGCGCCTACTGTTGTGTCTGGGTCTTTAACAAAAGCTTGACCATAAAGCGTTACTTCATTAACGAATTTTTTCATACGACCAACGATCATTTTTTCAATGATATTGTCTGGCTTGCCAGATTCTCTTGCTTGTTCAACAAAAATCGCTTTTTCTCTTTCTAAAATATCATCAGATAGTTCGTCTTCAGTAATGCATTCAGGACGCGTTGCTGCAACATGCATTGCAACATCTTTAGCTAAGGCTTCGTCACCGCCTTCTAGTACAGCAATAACAGCAATGCGCTCGCCGTGTTTGTATGCACCAATAACGCCAGTATCAACCGTCACGGTTTGTACGCGTCTGATCGCAACGTTTTCACCTACTTTTGCAACAATAGCCTCTCTGGCTTTTTCTAATGAATCGCCGTTGTCGAGAGTCTGTGTTAAAAATTCATCAATATTGGCAGGTGTGGTTTTTAATGCTAACGCACCTAGTGTATCAACAAAATCAACAAAAGCATCGCCTTTAGTAACAAAATCTGTTTCAGAGTTAACCTCTAGAATAGTTGCTGTTTTACCATCGTCACTAATGTTAACCTTGACAAGGCCTTCTGCTGCAACACGGCCTGATTTTTTAGCGGCTTTAGCTGCGCCTGATGTGCGCATCAGGTCAATTGCTGCCTCCATGTCGCCATTGGTTTCTGTAAGGGCTTTTTTGCAGTCCATCATGCCTGCACCGGTCCTTTCTCTCAGTTCTTTTACTGAAGCGGCAGTAATTGCCATAAGTATCTCCTGTGTGTATGACGCCTCCTATTGACAGAAGGCGTTTTTATATGTGCTTGATTTATGCGAGCTTTTCAATCATTTGAGCCTTAGTATCGCTGGCATTAACCTTGACGCCTTGGGCTTGTGCATAATCAGCCAATTCTGCTTTTTTCATTGCGTTGAGCGCTGTTTTGTTTAGCTTCTCTGCTTTGGCAGGGGTTTTTTTAGTAGCCGGCTTTTTAGCTGGTGCCTTTTTAGCAGCTGGTGCTTTAGCTTCAGCTTCTTCTTTTTTAGCAACTGGCTTTTTAGCCGGTGCCTTTTTAGCTGGCGTAGACTTAGATTCTTTTACTTGTGTTCCAGCGGCGGCTTTGGCTTCTAAAACAGCATTGGCAATTTCACGAGCGTAAAAACCAATGGCTCTAATTGAATCATCGTTACCAGGGATAACGTAGTCAATGCCTTCTGGGTTGTGGTTAGAGTCTACGACACCGATGAGTGGCAAATGAAGCTTTTGCGCTTCTTTAACTGCATTTTTTTCATGACCAATGTCAATGACAAATACCACATCAGGAATACCGCCTAAGTCTTTAATGCCACCTAAGCTGCGTTCTAATTTTTCCATTTCACGCGTCATCATCAATGCTTCTTTTTTGCCGAATTGGGCAAAATTTTCTTCCGCTAAAAACTCAAGGTCTTTTAAGCGCTTAATAGAAGCTTTAATAGTTTTGTAGTTAGTCATCATACCGCCTAACCAACGGTGATTAACATACGGCATGCCACAACGAATGGCTTCTTCTTTGACGATGTCGCTAGCTGCTCTCTTGGTGCCAACAAATAAAATTGATCCACCTGCAGCCGTTGTTTTCGATGCAAAATTTAATACATCGTTAAACATTGGTAGGGTTTTTTCTAGGTTGATGATATGCACACCATTACGAGTGCCGTAGATGTAGCGCTCCATTTTTGGGTGCCAAAAACGGCTACGGTGACCAAAGTGTACACCAGCCTCTAACATTTTTTTCATGGACGTTTTTGCCATAATATTTTCTCCGGGGTTAATAAAGAATGCCGACATTCTGTCTGCTTCTTTCTTCCACAACTCCTGCTAGCCAACCCTTTATTTTTCAAAAGGGCACCCTGACTAACATGCCAAGTTGTGTGATACATTAAAACAAGTTGGGCGTCCATTATCGAAACTGGACGCCCAACTCAACTTTTTGATTTTTTATTACTTAAAAGCAACTAAAATCGTAAAACGCGTCATTATACCGAAGCGATGTTGCTACGACAAGCTTATACGCAAGTTAATCGCTATGCTTTTGCTAGTTCCTCGCGCATGGTATCGATGGTTGCTTTATAGTCATCCGTATTAAAGATAGCAGAGCCTGCTACAAATGTGTCTGCGCCTGCTTCTGCTACTTCGCGAATGTTTGCAGGGCCAACACCACCATCAATTTCTAAACGAATGTCTCTGCCGCTAGCATCAATTAATTGACGCACTTGGCGACACTTTTCTAGCGTGTGTGGGATAAAAGCTTGACCGCCAAAGCCAGGGTTAACTGACATCAATAGGATCATGTCTAGCTTGTCCATGACGTTGTCTAGCACGTGTAGCGGTGTGGCAGGGTTAAACACTAGGCCAGCTTTACAACCACTTTCTTGAATCATGCCAAGTGTTCTGTCTATATGCTCAGAACCTTCTGGGTGAAAGGTGATGTATGATGCGCCTGCTGCAACAAAATCCGGGATGATTCTGTCAACTGGCTTCACCATTAAATGCACATCAATTGGTGCAGTTACCCCATGATTTCTAAGTGCTTCACAGACTAATGGGCCAATCGTTAGGTTTGGTACGTAGTGGTTGTCCATGACATCAAAATGTACGATGTCTGCGCCAGCGGCTAGCACATTGTCAACTTCTTCGCCTAGTTTGGCAAAGTCTGCAGCCAAAATAGAAGGCGCGATAAAATTAGATTGTTTCATTTTTCTCTCCTGTTTTTAAATTCAATTATATAAAAATTATTCGTCAAAAGTTAATAAGCTAGTACCGGTCATTTCATCAGGCTGCTCGATATCCATCATTGTTAGCAATGTTGGTGCAATATCAGACAAAGCACCTGTGCCTGGTTCGGCAATTGTCGCAGTGCGATCACTAACAAAAAGCAGTGGCACTAAGTTGTTGGTGTGTGCTGTATGCACTTCACCGGTTTTTGGGTTAACCATTTGTTCGGCATTGCCGTGATCAGCTGTAATCAGTATTTCGCCACCAATTTCATGCATGGCCTGATAAATAATACCTAGACAAGAGTCGACGGCTTCAACGGCTTTAATGGCAGCATCAAGTTTGCCAGAGTGGCCGACCATGTCGGTATTGGCAAAATTACAAATGATCAGATCGTATTTTTGCTCTTCAATGTGCTCGACCAATTCATCAGTTAGCTCAAAGGCGCTCATTTCTGGCTGTAGGTCGTAGGTAGCCACGTCAGGCGATGGAATCAAAACTCGATCTTCGCCATAAAAAGGGCGTTCAACGCCGCCGTTAAGGAAAAAAGTAACATGGGCGTATTTTTCAGTTTCGGCAATTCTGAGCTGAGTCATGCCTAGGTTAGATAAGTATTTGCCTAAAACATTGTTTAATTTGGCTGAAGGATAAGCGACTGGTAGATTAAAGTCTTTTTTGTATTCAGTCAAGCAGATAAATTGTGTTGGCACAAAAGTTCCACGTGAAAAGCCTTGGAAGTTTTCATCAAAAAATGCTTGAGTGATTTGTCGGGCACGGTCTGCACGATAGTTCATAAAGATGAGCACATCGCCTTTTTTGATTTTAGTTGGTGCTTTAATAACGGTGGACTGAACAAACTCATCGGTCTCGCCACGCTCATAAGCCATATCAATGGCGTCGATAGCAGACTTCGCCAGAAATTTACCCTTGCCTTTGGCAATGAGTTCATAGGCACAACGTACACGAGCCCAGCGATTGTCTCGGTCCATTGAAAAATAGCGACCAATGACACTGGCAATTTCACCAATACCCAGTTCGTTGATTTTGTCTTCAAGGGTTTGAATGTATTTTTTAGCGCTTTTTTGTGCGCAGTCTCGACCATCGACAAAGATGTGTAAGTACACCTCTTTGCAGCTGTGTTTTTTGGTCATTTCCAACATGGCATGGATTTGTTCTTCATGCGAGTGCACGCCGCCATCAGATAACAAGCCCATAATATGAACGGCTTTGTTGTTGTCGTTGGCATACTCTAAAGAGTTTTTCAAAATTGGGTTTCTAAAGAAATTACCGTCTTCAATTTCATTGTGAATGCGAGTAAAGTCTTGCTTAACAACACGACCTGCGCCTAAGTTTAAATGGCCAACTTCTGAGTTGCCCATTTGTTCGCCTGGTAGGCCAACCTCTTTGCCGCTGGTACTAATTAATGAATGGGGAAACTGTTCGTTAAATTTGTCCCATACAGGGGTTTGGGCTTGAGCAATAGCATTGTTTTCAACAACATCAGAATGCCCCCAGCCGTCGAGAATAATAAGTAGTTTGGTTTGTTTTTTAGAGATCATCGACCTTAAATTTATTGAGTGTTAAACGTTAAATAAGAAGTGTACCACATCACCGTCTTGGACAATGTAGTCCTTGCCTTCTGAACGTAGTTTTCCTGCTTCTTTGGCGCCTTTTTCACCACCATGTTGAATAAAATCGTCAAAGGCAATGGTTTCAGCGCGAATAAAACCTTTTTCAAAGTCGCCATGAATTTTGCCTGCTGCTTGTGGTGCGCTATCGCCAATATTGATGGTCCAAGCACGTACTTCTTGAACGCCAGCAGTGAAGTAGGTTTGTAAGCCTAGCAAGGTATAGCCAGATTTAATTAAGCGATCAAGGCCAGATTCACTTTGGCCCATCTCAGATAAGAACTCTTGTTTTTCTTCAAGGTCAAGCTCAGAGATTTCGGCTTCAATATCAGCGCAAATTGCCACCACTTGTGCGCCTTCAGATTTGGCAAATTTAGTAACAACATCAAGGTGCGGATTATTGTTAAACCCTTCTTCACTGACATTGGCCACGTAGAGCACAGGCTTGATGGTTAATAACTGGAAGCCTTTAAGTAAATTAAGCTCATCATCATCAAAAGACAGTGTTCGTGCGCTTTCGCCTGCCTCAAGCACAGGCAAAATTCTTTCTAATAAATCCTTAAGTGGCAAGCCGTCTTTTTGTCCAGACTTGGTGTTTTTAATGGCTTTTTGGTAGAGTTTTTCAACCGCAGTTAAATCAGCCAACACTAACTCGGTGTTGATAATTTCAATATCGTCAAGTGGCGATATCTTGCCCGCTACATGCACAATGTCTTCGTTTTCGAAACAGCGCACCACGTGCACAATGGCGTCAGTTTCACGAATATTGGTTAAAAACTGATTGCCCAGCCCTTCACCTTTTGATGCGCCCTCAACCAAACCAGCAATATCAACAAACTCCATGGTGGTTGGCAGGATTTTTTTTGGATTAACAATATCATCCAGTTGTTCTAGGCGTTTGTCGTTAATCGGCACAATGCCTACGTTTGGCTCAATGGTACAAAATGGATAATTGGCTGACTCGATACCTGCTTGAGTTAGCGCATTAAAGAGGGTTGATTTTCCAACGTTGGGCAAACCAACAATACCACATTTAAATCCCATTTTTTATCCTTGTGTATGCAAAGCCTTCATGGCGGGCTCGATCTCACCCCCAACGACTTGTTCAATAACGTTTAGCGAATTAACTAAAGCTGTTTGTATTGGCTCAAGCTCTGATTTATTGGGTGCATGTAAAACAAAGTCCGCTACTTGAGACTTGTCACCCGGGTGGCCAATACCAATTCTTAGTCGGTAAAAATCATTGCTACTTAGCGCCTTAATTGTATCTCTAAGGCCATTGTGTCCACCATGGCCGCCACTAAATTTGATTCGAGCAACACCAGGGTTAAGGTCTAATTCATCGTGCGCCACTAAAATTTCATCAGCGTTAATCTGATAGAATTTAGCAATACTCTGAATGGACTGACCCGAACGATTCATGTAGGTGCCCGGCTTTAATAAGCGTAGGGTTGAGCCTGCAACATTAATTTGTGTTACTTCACCAAAAAATTTGGTTTCTTTTTTAAAATTGCCTGAGTATAAGTGCGCCAGCGCATCACAAAACCAGAAGCCAACATTGTGGCGATGAGGCTGATAGTCTTTGCCCGGGTTGCCCAGGCCAACAATCAGTTTAATCGCCATAATGGGTTAAATCAAATTAAGATTCTGAATCTGAGTCGCCGCCTTGTTCAGCGTCACCTTCACCGTCGCCGCCTTCAGTAGCATCGCCTTCTTCGCCTTCGGTTTCAACAATCTCTTCTTCAACTTCTTCAGCCATTAGTTTAGGCTCTTGAACGGCCACAACACTTTGGTCATGCGCTTCAATGTCGCCATGTGTTAGTGCAGTCAGTGTTACGCCTTCTGGCAGAGTAAGGCCAGTTAGGCTGATATGCTCACCCATAGCAAGGTTGCTAATATCAACATCAATACCGTTTGGCATGTCTGCTGGTAAACAAGAAACTTCAACCGAAGTAATAAATTGGTTAAGAATAGCGCCAAGACGAATTGCTTCGTTATCTTCAGAGCCAGTAAAGTTTAGAGGAATACTGGTAACAATTGCCTGCTTCATGTTAATGCGTAATAAGTCAACATGAGTAACGCAGTTTTTAGCAGGGTGGCGCTGTAAGTCTTTTACAATAACCGGCTCTACTTTTTTATCGATCGACAGGTCTAGAACGGATGTGTAAGCATCGTCGTTTTCTAATAGATGTGTGATCTCGTGTATGTTTAGTGAAATTGCACTAGGTTCTTTGCCCGCACCGTAAACGATAGCAGGTACTTTTTCTTCACGACGCAGGCGGCGGCTCGCACCTTTGCCCTGGTCATCTCTTGCTGTTGCATTAATTGTCATGCTCATTTTGACTCTCCAAAAAATAAAAAAACACCCACCAATTGGGTGCCATATAAAAGATATGCTTTGCGACCAAACATATCGAGGTGGTAATTTTACCTGAAAATAGGCAAAAAGAAAACGTTATCTAGACTTGATCCAGAACACCAAGCCGGCTAGGGCACTAACACCACTAGGTAGCCATAGGGCGTTGGTGGCCAAAACACCTGAGAGTATGATTAGTGCCCCTGCAAAAATAGCTGAGGTTTGTTTGTTGGCGTTGTCTTTTAGTTGTTTGACGATCGAGTCTGTTTGCTGGGCATACAGACTAGACATGTTTTTCATTTTATCAAGCTGTTTTAGGGCGTTAATCGTTAGCGCTGGCAGTTCCGGAATGTCTTTTAGCAACTGAGGCGCTTGTTCTTTGAGTTTTTCAAATGTATTTTTCATGCTATATTTTTCTTTAACTAAGTCTTCTAAAAAAGGTTTTGCTGTTGCCCATAAATCTAATTGCGGATAAAGTTGTCTACCCAGGCCTTCAATGTTTAATAAGGTTTTATCTAATAATAACAGTTGTGGCTGCACAGTAATGTCAAAATTTTTCGCCTCTGCCATCAAGTCCATGAGCACTTGTCCAAAGGATATTTCCCCTAGAGATTTTTCAAACATTGGCGCACAGATTCTGCCAATGGCTTGCTCAAAGGCTACCACATCGGTACTAGCACTTGCCCAGCCTGATTCAATATAAGCGCTAGCCACACCATGATAGTCTTGGTTAAAAAAGGCTAAAAAGATATCAGCAAGGAAGTCTTTGTCTGCCTCGTTTAGCGTGCCCATAATACCAAAGTCAACGCCAATATAGTTGCCATCGTGACCGACAAAGATATTGCCGGGATGCATATCGGCATGGAAAAAATTGTGTTTAAACACCTGAGTAAAAAAGATGATAACCCCTTCTTCGGCTAATTTTTTAAGATCAACCCCATCGGCTTTTAATTGTTCGATATCACCAACAGGCGTGCCGTAAATTCGTTCGGTGGTGAGTACATTTTCGCTGCACAGATCCCAGTGCACTTTTGGCACATAAAGCAGGTTTGAGTTTTGAAAGTTCTGGCGCAGTTGAGCAGCGTTGTTGGCCTCATTAAGCATGTCTAGCTCGTTTAAGATAATGGCCTCAAACTCTGCGACAATCTCTAAAGGTCGCACCTTTTCGCTGAGCGGGTGTTTGCTAATCAGCTTAGCCAGAGCATACATCAGTGCAACATCACGTTTGATGGTTTGATCAATATTAGGGCGCACCACCTTCACCACAACGGCATCACCATTGTGAGTAATGGCCGTATGTACTTGAGCAATAGAGGCTGAAGCAAGTGGCGTTTGATCAAATTGTTTGAATAAATTCTGCGTACTGTCACCCAGAGATTGTTCAATCATGCGCTTGGCCTCAGTCGAATCAAAGGCAGGGCAACTGTCTTGCAATTTTGCCAGCTCATCGCCAATGTCGTCTGGCAATAGATCTCGTCTAGTAGAAAGTGTTTGTCCAAATTTAATAAAGATTGGCCCCAACTCTTCTAGTGCTAGGCGAATGCGCTCACCTCGCGTGTATTGTTTTACTGGGAAATAATGCCAAGGAATTAAATACAAAAGCGGTTTAAAGCTTTTTAATAAAGGCGTAGACAAGACCAGAGAGTCTAAGCGGTAGCGCATTAGAACACGAGAAATACCAACAAATCGTATGAAGCTACGCACGATCTAAGACCCTTTGTTTTTAAATAGGGCGGATTCTGACGGCGCAACAAACAAAGTGGTTAGTTCGTTTTTGATTGCCTCTAGTGGATTGTCAGAGGTTTTAAAATTTTTAGCCAGTTTGCCTACCTGATGAGCAACAATATCGCCAGTGTATTTAGATAGTATCTCTTCAAAATCAATGTCGATTTGTTGAAGCAGGTCAACCAGCAGTTGTGCAGTTTTTACATCACCATGAATGATGATTTTGTCTTGTCGGAGTAATTCAGTTAAGTCTTCTCCTTGAAGCAACGCCAAGAAAACGCTAGATTTGAGTTTGATGTCGACATCAGCGCCAGCGCTGGTGTCGGTGGTGACAAAAATACGGTTATTGGTGCAAACAAAGTTAACGTCAAGTGGTAAGTCCTCTAGGGAGAAGTATAGTGTTTTGTCGTTGAGTGCGCCTAAGTCAGCCTTGCCCTGGTCAATCAGATAATTCAAGGCCTGTTCAAGCACAAAATGTTGCATGGTTTTTTAAACTTTGATGCCCTTGTGCAAGGCAACAATACCGCCTGAAAGGTTGTGATATTCGCAGAAACCAAAACCAGCATCGAGCACCATAGATTTTAGCGTTTCTTGGTCGGGATGTTTGCGAATGGATTCAGCCAAATATTGGTAAGAGTCTTCATCATCAGCAATAATACCGCCGAGTTTTGGCATCACATTAAATGAATAAAAATCGTAGAATTTTTTTAAAAGCTCAGAATCGGTTTTGGAAAATTCTAAAATGAGCAAGCAACCACCCGGTTTGAGGATACGATGCATCTCAGCGAGCGCTTGGTCTTTGTCGGTAACGTTCCTAAGGCCAAAAGCAATACTAACGCAATCAAAAGTGTTGTCTGCAAAGGGTATTTTTTGTGCATTAAGTTGAACAAATTCCACGCCGAAAATACCGTTATTGATAAGGTTTTTTCTGCCTTCGCCAAGCATAGCAGCGTTGATGTCGCTTAAAACGACTTGGCCGTTGTCGCCAACTTTTTTCCTAAACTCAATCGCCAAATCGCCAGTACCGCCGGCAATGTCTAACACCTTGTCGCCAGCTTTAACATTACTTGATGCGATGGTATAGCGCTTCCATAAGCGATGTGCACCAAACGAAAGCACATCGTTCATTAGGTCGTATTTGCTGGCTACTGAATCAAAAACCCCTCTAACTAAGCCTTGCTTGTCATCAGTAGCAACATCTTTAAAGCCAAAGTGTGTGGTTTTTTCCATAAGGTTTATTTTATTGGGTATTCTCTAAAATCACTGCCCGTGTAGATTTGGGTTGGGCGGAAAATTCGATTATGTCCGACTTGCTCGTGCCAATGTGCTGCCCAACCAGCTGATCTAGCCATAGCAAAAATTGGAGTGAAATGCTCTTTAGGAATTTTAAAAATTTCTGAGTATAAAATACCTGAATAGAAGTCAACATTTGGGTATACCCCTTTAGCAGAAAGCAATTCTTCACAAATTTTCTCAACTTCTAGAGCAGTTTCAAAGCGTTTAGACAAGACTACGTTTTTCTTCTTAATGTAGGCCTCGATCATTTCTTGTAAGATTGAAGCTCTAGGGTCTTTGACACTGTACTCTCGATGCCCCATACCCCAAATAACCTGTTTATTTTTTAAACGGTTTTCAATATAGGCGCGCGCATTTTTTGCATCACTAATTTCATCTAGCATTTTTAACACATCTTCATTTGCGCCACCATGAAGAGAGCCAGCTAATGTTCCAACTGCTGCAGAAATAGAAGCAAAAGGGTTGGCCAGCGTTGAGGCGGTTACCATGGCTGAAAAGGTTGAGGCGTTAATCGTATGTTCCGCGTGTAAGATTAGACAAGCGTCAAATAGTTGTACAATATCATCATCTGGTTCTTCGCCAAACGACATATATAAGAAGTTTTTAGCGTAGGACATGTTTTTGCTAGGTGGAATCGGATCGTAGCCAGCACTAATTCTGGCCCACATAGCAACCAAAGTGCTCATGTTGGCAATGATTTTTGTTAGTGCGCTACGAGTAAAGGTTGAGTCAGGGTTTTTAGCGCCTGCATCAGGGTAGAAAGTTGCCATAGCTGCAATAGCGGCCTGCAATACGTCCATTGGGTGGCCATTGGCTGGCAACGCCCACATCATTTCTCGAATATTACGCTTTACTTCGTAGCGCTTGTGCAAGACACAGCGAAAGTTTTTTAAATCTTGTTCGCTGGGAAGGTCTCCATCTCTTAACAACATGGCTGTCTCTTCAAAAGAGGCGTTTTTAACCAGGTCCTCAATAGAATAGCCTCGATAAGCCAAGATACCATTTTCGCCATCAATTGAAGAGATAGAAGATTCTGTTGCTGGAACGCCAGCCAAGCCAGGAACGTATTCAATCATAATTTACACCGAAAAAGAAGAACCACAACCGCAAGTGGTTTTGGCATTAGGATTGTGGATAATAAAGCGCGAACCTTGCAAGTCTTCTAGGTAGTCAACGGTTGCACCAATCAAATATTGATAACTCATCGGATCAACAACGAGACGCACGCCATTTTTGTCAACAGTGCTATCACCTTCTTTGTAGTTTTCATCAAACGTGAACCCATAAGAAAAACCAGAGCAACCACCGCCAGTAATATAGACGCGCAGTTTTAGGTCTTCGTTTTTTTCTTCAATAATCAAGTCAGCTACTTTTTTAGCAGCAGAGTCGCTAAAAACAATATCGGCTTCTTCTAAAGCTTGTGCTGTATCCATAATTTGTCTCCTTTAAGGCAGTAAGCCAATTTGCTCTAGGCCTAATCCTTCATCCATGCCAAACATGATATTCATGTTTTGTATTGCTTGTCCTGATGCGCCTTTAACTAAATTATCAATCACCGACATAATAACCAACTTGTTACTATTTGGTATTTTCTGAATGGCAATTTGACAGAAGTTTGACGACTTAACACTACGTGTTTCAGGGTAACCTTGTGTGAGTATTTTAACAAATTGCTCATCAGAATAGGCTTGTGTAAAGAATGGCATTACATCAGTGTTGGCATCAAGTAAATCAACATACAGTGTGATGTGCATGCCACGAATCATTGGTACCAAATGCGGCACAAAGGTAAGGCCGACTTCTTCGCCGGCTAATTTTTCTAATTCTTGCTTAATTTCAGGATAATGTCGATGACCACTCACACCGTAAGCCTTCATGGTTTCGCTGGTTTCACACAATAACATAGCTTGATTAGCGCCTCGTCCTGCACCACTCACACCTGATTTACAATCAGCAACAATATTGGATAAATCGATTAATTTATTGTCGATTAAGGGCTTAATGGCCAACTGCAATGCAGTTGGATAACAGCCTGGGTTGGCAATTAATTCAGCCTGTTTAATTTGTTCACGGTTGTTTTCTGATAACCCGTATACAGCCTTAGACAATAATTCAGACTGGGTGTGTTCCATGCCGTACCACTTCGACCATTCAGCGGCATCAGTAATTCGAAAATCTGCGCCAAGATCAATAACTTTGATGCCTTTTTCAATAAATGCACCCGCACCTTCCATGGCAACCCCGTGTGGTGTGGCAAAGAAAATCACATCGCAATCATTTAGCGAGTCATCATCTGGCAATGAAAAACTTAGGTCGGTTTGACCAAGTAATGATGGAAAAATACTATCAACTCGTTCACCATTAAGTGAGCGAGAGCTAATGGCTGCCACCACCACCTCTGGGTGGTTGTGTAATAATCGTAATAGCTCAACACCGGTATAACCTGTGCCACCAATAATGCCTGCTTTAATCATAATACACCCAATCTCTAGTGAGACTCTCCAAGCATTTTTTCAAGATAGTGAATGTTCATACCGCCTTCACGGAAAACTTCGTCTTCCATAATACGAGCTTGTAGTGGAATATTAGTTTTAATACCATCGATTACCATTTCATCTAAGGCATTTTGCATTTTGATAATCGCACCAAGTCGCGTATCAGCAAAAGTAATGAGCTTGCCAATCATTGAGTCATAATGCGGCGGCACCGTGTAACCATTATAAACATGTGAGTCTACACGCACACCTAAGCCACCGGCAACATGGTATTGGGTGATCTTGCCAGGTGATGGCATGAAGTTATTTGGGTCTTCCGCGTTGATACGGCATTCCACCGCATAACCTTTAATTTCAACATCGTCTTGCGTAAATGACAGCGCTTGGCCATCAGCAATCATGATTTGCTCGCGCACAATGTCAACACCAGTAATCATTTCAGTCACGGGGTGTTCTACTTGAACACGCGTATTCATTTCAATGAAATAAAATTCATTATTTTCAAATAAAAATTCAAACGTGCCAGCGCCTCGGTAGTTAATGGCTTTACAAGCATCAGCACAAATTGTGCCGATTTTATTGCGTAGTTCTGGGGTAATACCTGGTGCAGGCGCTTCTTCTACCACTTTTTGGTGACGACGTTGCATTGAACAATCGCGTTCGCCTAAGTGAACTGCGTTGCCATGTTCATCAGCCAACACTTGAATCTCAACGTGTCGAGGTGTGGTGAGGAATTTTTCCATGTAGACCTCTGCATTGCCGAAAAAACTTAAGCCTTCAGATTTAGCAAGCTCAATTAAGCCAAGCAAGTCTTCTTCTTTTTCTACCACCTGCATGCCACGGCCACCACCACCACCAGAAGCTTTAACAATAAT
>CAZKWW010000003.1:13251-16422 GCA_964556635.1 uncultured Candidatus Ruthturnera sp. | reverse complement strand
TCCACATCATGTGTTCTTTAAAGTGGTACCAACCACAGATCCAAATGCAACCTTTGGTTTGGCGATTGGTATCTTCTTATTAATGTTGTATTACAGTATTAAAGTTAAGGGTTTTGGTGGTTTTGCTGCCGAGCTAACATTGCACCCTTTTGAATCTAAAAACCCATTTGTTAAAGTGTTATTAATTCCAGCTAACTTTTTCTTAGAGTTTGTTTCTCTAATTGCTAAGCCGGTATCGCACTCATTACGTTTATTTGGTAATATGTATGCCGGTGAGATGATCTTTATCTTGATCGCCTTATTACCGTTTTGGATTCAGTGGACGTTATCATTGCCATGGGCAATTTTCCACATTTTGATCGTATTACTACAAGCCTTTATCTTTATGACTTTGGTAATTGTGTATATGGACATGGCCCACGACAAGGGACATTAATTTTTTAAAAAATAGGAGTAAGAAATGACAGAAGTACAAGCAACATTATTTTTAGCAGGTTCAATCTTAATGGGTTTAGGCGCATTGGGTGCGGCAGTAGGTATTGGTATCTTGGGTGCAAGATTCTTAGAAGGCGCGGCTCGTCAGCCAGAGCTTATCCCAATGCTTAGAACACAAATGTTCATCGTAATGGGTCTAGTAGATGCGGTACCAATGATTGCGGTAGGTATCTCAATGTATATCTTATTTGCGGTTGCCGGTTAAATACTTTTTACTTGAAAAGCAGGGTTTAAGCTATGAATATTAATTTGACGATGATTGGCCAGTTAATCATGTTCGCCATGTTTACATGGTTCTGCATGAAGTTTGTATGGCCCCCAATTGTTGCCGCCATGGAAGAGCGTAAAAAGCGTATCGAAAGTGGTTTGATTGCAGCAGAACGTGGTTTATCAGAGCATAAAGAGGCGCAGCAAAAAGCTCAGGAAATGCTTAATCAGTCTAAAGACCAAGCAGCTGAAATTATTGCTAATGCGGGCAGACAAGCATCAACAATGGTTGAGGACGCTAAAGATACCGCTTCACAAGAAGCTGACAGAATCAAGGCGAACGCACAAGCAGAGATTGATCAAGAAGCGAATCGTGTTCGTAATGAGCTTAAAGATCAAGTGTCTGATTTAGTCATGCAAGGTGTGAACTCAGTGTTGGCTAAAGAGGTAGATGCTAAAACTCATAAAGACATGTTAGGCAAGTTGTCGCAAACCCTATAGGACTGATCAGTGGAATTAACAACAATCGCCAAGCCTTATGCTAATGCAATTTTTGAAATTGCTGAGCAAACCAAGTCGCATTCAGACTGGAGAGGCGTATTAGAGGCGGGTGCACAGTTGGCTAATGATGCAAACATGCAAGCATTTATTGCTTCACCGGGTACAACCAGTGAGAATAAAGCACAAGCTGTAGCAGCGCTGTTTAAGTCAGTTTTAGGCAGAGCGTTAAGCGAGCAAGAGAGTTCTTTTGTTGCTTTGTTGCTAGACAATGGTCGCGTTGATGCGTTGCCAAGTATGCTTGAGTTGTTCGATTTGATGAGTAATTTAAGTAGTGATGCAAAAGCATTTCATGTACTTAGTGCTTATAAGTTAAGCGCAGCTGAAGAGAAACAAATTGTGAGTGATTTATCTGATAAATACAACACAACAGTAAGTATCGACACACAAATAGATGAGAGTCTAGTGGGTGGCGTAGTGATTAAAGAAGGTGACAAAGTAATTGACTTGTCAATCAAGGCTCGAGTAGATGAGCTGGGTTCACGTTTGTCAATTAATTAATTTAATTTATTAAGAGGAAGGGTTATGCAATTAAACGCCAGTGAGATTAGTGATTTAATTAAAAAACAAATAGAAGGCTTTGATTTTGCAGCTGAAGCACGTACTGAAGGTACGGTAATCAGTGTAAGTGATGGTATTGTTCGTATTCATGGTTTAGCCGACGTTCAGTTTGGTGAGATGCTTGAGTTCCCAGGCAATACATTTGGCATGGCACTAAACTTAGAGCAAGATTCAGTTGGTGCGGTTGTATTAGGCGACTACCTACATATTTCAGAAGGCGACACTGTGAAGTGTACGAACCGTTTGGTAGAAGTTCCAGTTGGCGAGCCAATGATGGGGCGTGTTGTTAATCCATTAGGTAAGCCAATTGATGGTAAAGGCGATATTGATGCTAAAGATTCATTACCATTAGAAATTATGGCACCCGGTGTAATTGATCGTCAATCAGTAGATCAGCCAATTCAAACTGGTGTGAAGGCGATTGACGCGATGGTACCAGTTGGTCGTGGACAACGTGAGCTAATTATTGGTGATCGCCAAACCGGTAAAACAGCCGTAGCTGTTGATGCGATTATTAACCAAAAAGACACAGGCGTTAAGTGTGTGTATGTTGCTATCGGTCAAAAAGACTCATCAGTAGCAGCGGTTGTGCGCAAGCTAGAAGAGCACGGCGCAATGGAAAACACCATTGTGGTTACAGCCGGCGCTTCTGATTCAGCAGCCCTACAATACATTGCACCTTATGCAGGTTGTGCGATGGGTGAATACTTCCGTGATCGTGGTGAAGATGCACTAATTGTTTATGATGATTTGACGAAACAAGCATGGGCATACCGTGAGGTTTCATTACTACTTAAACGTCCACCAGGTCGTGAAGCATATCCAGGTGACGTATTCTATTTACACTCTCGTTTGCTTGAGCGCGCATCACGTGTGAATGCAGATTATGTAGAGCAAATGACTAATGGTGAAGTTAAGGGGCAGACAGGCTCATTAACGGCATTGCCGATTATTGAAACACAGGGTGGTGACGTATCAGCATTCGTACCAACCAACGTAATTTCAATTACAGATGGACAGATTTTCTTAGAAACAGATTTGTTTAACTCAGGTATTCGTCCGGCGATTAATGCGGGTTTATCGGTATCACGAGTAGGTGGTGCAGCACAAACCAATATTATTAAAAAGTTGGGTGGTGGTATTCGTCTTGACTTGGCACAATACCGTGAATTAGCGGCATTTGCACAGTTTGCTTCAGATCTTGATGCAGAAACAAAAGCACAAATTGACCGTGGTCAGCGAGTAACAGAATTGATGAAGCAAAATCAATACGCACCAATGTCAGTAGCAGAAATGGCTACTTCATTATTTGCAGCTAACTCAGGTTCATTAGATGACCTTGACGCTAAC
>CAZKWW010000003.1:0-13241 GCA_964556635.1 uncultured Candidatus Ruthturnera sp. | reverse complement strand
GTTGACTGCTTATATGAACGCAAATCAAGCACCATTAATGGATAAGATCAACGAAACAGGCGACTATAACGATGATATTGCAGCTGAATTACAAGCAGCAATTGACGACTTTAAAGCAAACCACACTTGGTAAGTAGATAATATGGCAGCTGGCAAGGAAATTAGAACACAGATCGCGAGTATTAAAAATACTCAGAAGATCACGTCGGCCATGGAAATGGTGGCAGCGTCTAAGATGAAAAAAGCCCAAGACAGAATGTTGGCATCACGCCCTTATTCTGAAAAAATCTCCAAAGTGATTGGACACTTGGCTTATGCACATTCAGAGTTTGAACACCCTTACATGAAAGAAGGCGGTGATTTAAAGCGTGTCGGCATTATTATTGTTTCTAGTGATCGAGGACTTTGTGGTGGTTTAAACACTAACTTATTCAGAAGCTTGCTTAAACAAGTTGTTGATTATCAAGCCAAAGGTATTGAAGTTGATATTTGTACCATTGGTAAAAAAGCAACTGCATTTTTCAAAAATTTAGGTTTGAGTATTAAATCAGTATTAACAGATTTGGGCGACACCCCACACTTTGATGATTTGTTAGGCACTGTTAAAGTGATGCTTGATGCTTATGATGAGGGTGAGATACAACAACTATCAGTGGCTTATAACAAGTTTGAAAACACCATGACCCAGGTGCCAACAGTGACACAATTAGTGCCAATGGTAGCGGGTGAAGTTGATGGCATGGATCATCACTGGGATTATATTTATGAACCAGATGCAGAAGAAGCATTGGGTGCATTATTAGTAAGATACATTGAAGCTTTGGTTTATCAAGGCTTGGTAGAGAACATTGCTTGTGAGCAGTCATCACGTATGATTGCGATGAAGAGTGCAACGGATAATGCAGGCGATATGGTTCAAGATTTAGAGTTAGTTTACAACAAGGCAAGACAAGCGGCAATTACTCAAGAGATTTCTGAGATTGTTAGTGGCGCTGCTGCGGTGTAAGTTTAAAAAAATAGAGTTTAAAAAAGAGGAAAGCAAAATGAGCAGTGGAAAAATTACACAAATTATTGGCGCGGTTATCGACGTTGAGTTTCCAGCAGATAATATTCCAAGTATTTATAACGCCCTGAACGTTACAGAAACAGGTTTAACACTAGAAGTTCAGCAGCAGTTGGGCGACAATGTGGTTCGTGCGATTGCGATGGGTGGCTCTGAAGGTTTAAAGCGAGGCTTAGAGGTGACCAATACGGGCGAAGCCATTAAAGTGCCTGTTGGTACTAAAACATTAGGCCGTATTATGAACGTACTCGGTGAGCCTATTGATAACGCCGGCGATATTGGCCAAGAAGCTGACTGGGCGATTCACCGTCCTGCACCGGCTTATGATGAGCTTGCGCCTGCTGCAGAATTATTAGAAACAGGTATTAAAGTGATTGACCTAGTTTGTCCATTTGCTAAAGGTGGTAAGGTTGGTTTGTTTGGTGGTGCCGGCGTTGGTAAAACGGTAAACATGATGGAGCTTATTCGTAACATTGCGATTGAACACTCAGGTTACTCAGTATTTGCCGGTGTTGGTGAGCGTACTCGTGAGGGTAACGACTTCTACCATGAAATGAAAGAATCAAACGTACTTGATAAAGTGTCACTGGTATATGGCCAAATGAATGAGCCACCGGGAAACAGACTACGTGTTGCATTAACAGGTTTAACCATGGCAGAGTACTTCCGTGACGAAGGCCGTGATGTACTATTATTTATTGATAACATTTATCGTTACACGCTTGCGGGTACTGAAGTATCAGCACTATTAGGCCGTATGCCTTCTGCGGTAGGTTACCAGCCGACACTAGCAAGTGAGATGGGTGCATTACAAGAGCGTATTACTTCAACTAAGAAGGGTTCAATTACTTCAATCCAAGCGGTATATGTACCAGCGGATGATTTAACAGACCCATCGCCAGCAACAACTTTCGCTCACTTAGATGCAACGGTTGTATTGTCACGTCAAGTAGCAGAATTAGGTATTTACCCTGCGGTAGATCCACTAGATTCTACATCACGTCAGCTGGACCCATTAATCGTTGGTGAAGAGCATTACAATATTGCTCGTGGCGTTCAGGGTGTGTTGCAGCGCTATAAAGAACTAAAAGATATTATCGCGATTTTAGGTATGGATGAATTAAGCGAAGAAGACAAGCAATCTGTGTCACGTGCACGTAAGATTCAGCGTTTCTTGTCTCAGCCATTCTTTGTGGCAGAAGTATTTACAGGCGCAGCAGGCAAGTACGTATCTTTGAAAGATACGATCAGTGGCTTTAAGGCAATTCTTGATGGCGAGCTTGATGATCTTCCAGAGCAAGCATTCTATATGACTGGTTCTATTGATGAAGTTCGTGAAAGAGCAGCGGAGAACGCATAAATGTCAAGCATTCACGTCGATGTAGTTAGCGCAACGGAGTCACTTTATTCAGGTGAAGCGAATTGCGTGTTTGCACCGGCATCAACAGGTGAATTGGGTATTTACCCAAAACACGTAGCGTTATTATCGACATTAAAACCAGGTGAAGTTAGAGTAGAAACCTCAAACGGCATTGAGTCTATTTATGTTTCTGGTGGTATTGTTGAAGTTCAACCGGATGTTGTTACTATTTTTTCTGATACGGCAATTCGAGCACATGATTTAGATGAGTCTAAAGCACTAGAAGCCAAACAACGCGCAGAAGAGGCTATGACTAATTCAGACAATGGTCATGATATTGGTTCAACGCAGGCAGCACTAGCAGAGGCAATGGCACAACTACAAATGATTGCCAAGGCACGAGGTAAAAAGCTTTAAATCATTTTTATGACTTTGGTTTCAAAGTCAACAATTTTATTATCGATTACTTGAACGCCTTCTTTTTGAAGGCGTTTTATTTTGATTTTTATATCTTGCGCAAAGCCACCCAGATCACCATTCGATTTAACCACTCGATGACACGGCACTTCAGGTGCGAATGGGTTTTTGTTCATGGCTGAGCCAACAGCACGGTGTGCTTTTGGATGGTTAATGAGTTGGGCTAGGCCCGCATAAGTAATCACCCTTCCAGCAGGCACTTTGGCTTTTAGTGTTTGATAGCAAAGTTGCTGGAAATCAGTCACCCAAATATACTTTCATTGCCTCGTCAAACTTATCTTGCGCTTTGAGTATAAAGTCGCAAATTTCTCTCACTGCACCATGTCCGCCATTTTTATCCGTTACCATGCAAGATTTTTCTTTGACGAGTTCATGAGCATTGGCTACCGCAATAGGCAGACCAACTTTGGTCATTACGGGTAAGTCGATAACATCGTCGCCCACATAAGCCACTTGGTCGGCGTTTAAATTGAGCTTTTCTAGCAGATCATTGAAGGCTACTACTTTGTCATCCTGACCTTGATAGAAATGCGTAATACCTAGGTTCTTCATTCGGTGTTCAACGGTTGTAGAAGATCGAGCGGTAATAACAGCAGGCTCAACACCATTGTCTTTTAATATTTTTATACCCAATCCATCGAGTGAATTAAAGCGTTTAAACTCTTGACCATCGTCAGAAAAATACAGCCCACCATCGGTCAAAACACCGTCAACATCAAAAATAATCAGTTGAATTTGTTTGGCTCTTAAGTAAGACTTGTTGAGTAGTTTCATAGGTTAATCCTTTATTTCATCCCAATTAAATGCTTCGCCTGGGTCGGTTTTTCTGCCAGGGGAGATGTCGCTATGTCCAACAATTGCCTGAATTGGATAGTGAGTTTTTAATTGTTTTAACGTTGTTTTTAATGATTGATATTGTACCGTTTCATACTCAAGATTGTCAGTTCCTTCTAATTCGATTCCAATGGAGAAGTCATTGCAATTATCTTGTCCATTAAAGCTAGAATCACCCGCATGCCAAGCGCGCTTATCAAAAGGTACAAACTGAATAACTGAGTCATCACGTTTAATGAGCAGGTGAGCAGAGACTTGTAAATCTTTAATGGTTTTAAAGTAAGGGTGCGAGTTAAAATCAAGTTGGTTGGTGAAAAACTGCTCAATATAATGATTGTCAAATTCACCTGGTGGCAAGGAAATATTGTGAATCACAACCAAAGAAATTTCATTAGTAGGGCGATTGTTATGATTAACTGATGGAGATTGTGCGGCCGACGTTAATAGGTGATTATTAATCATGTGTTTATTATATCCCTATTCGATTCGATTAAAGTAACGCCCTCTGAGTAGTAGCCTTGGGTTATCTTTATCATCAGTAAAGGCATTACGTTTATGTAAAACATTGTTGCACAACAAGCCTTGCCCAGATTGCATCAGATGCTTGAAGTGATGATCAGTGTTTGTCTTTAGCAACGCGTCTAAATGTTCTACTGCTTGTTTAATCTCAAGCGAATTTAAAAATTCAATATTTTTTTTGCGCTGCGTATAGCGCATGTACAGCTCGTTGGTTGGTTCGTCAATAAAAAAGATAGGCCCAGTTGAGGTTGCTCGCCTTACTTTTCCATCAACTTTGTGCTCTGGAATACTCATGGCTTGTGGGTGAGTGAGCGTTTTAGCAACATCCACGTTGTCTTCACGTAATAATAAATAAATCATTTGTGGGTCAACCCATTCGTTGACGCCACCCTGAGCTGCGGGATTAACACAGAACAGCGAGAATGCACGAATACGCTCATTAATTGCATTGTAGTAGCCGTCTGTATGCCAGCCTATATTTTTATCAGTATAGGGGATAAATTCACCCTGGTCTTTATCATCACTTTGGGTGATGTGTGCTAGCCCGCCAGTTTTAACAAATAGATGGGCGTCAAAATCTTTTAGGCCGAGTTGTTGATTGATATTGATAATTGCCTCACCATATTGCTCAACAGGCTGAATTTGAAACAATGCAAAATTACCTTTTTGACAAAGGCTGATAATTTTGTTTTTTTCTGTATTTGAGAGCTTGAATGGATTTTGTATTTCGACAATACAATCATCTAGCTGGACTGGTGCATTGGCAAGTTTTTCGTCTCGCCAATACTGGTAGTCATCTGGGTTGGTGAAAATATTAGCTGCCAAGGCGTTTATTGATTGTCCATTGCTGTGCAATCGATAAAATATTATTAAACACCCAGTAAAGTACCAAGCCTGATGGGAACCACAAGAAGAAAATAGTAAATACAAATGGTAATGACATCATGATTTTCGCTTGCATTGGGTCAGGCGGCGGCGGGTTGAGTTTTTGCTGCACAAACATAGAGGCGCCCATAATAATCGGCAAGATGTAATAAGGGTCTTGCGCGGATAAATCGGTTAACCACCAAAACGGCGTATGGCGCAACTCAACTGTGTCAAGCAACATCCAATAAAAGGCAATAAATACCGGAATTTGCACCATGATTGGTAAACAACCAGAAGCCGGGTTAACCTTTTCTTTTTTGTAAAGCTCCATGGTTTTTTGACCCATTTTCTGTTTGTCATCACCATAAGTTTCTTTGAGTTTGGCAAGTCTTGGCGAAAGCACTCTCATTTTTGCCATTGAACGATAAGATTTTTCACTTAATGGGTAGAACGCCAGTTTGATCAAAATAGTAATAATGATAATTGACCAGCCCCAGCTGTTAACCAGGCCATTGATTTTGTGAATACCCCAAGAAAGCGGATCTGCTAAGATATCTAACCAACCATAATCAAGCGTGTAGTTTAGTCCAGGCGCGACTTCTTCAATTTTGCCGTACTCTTTAGGGCCAAGATAAAGTTGGTTGGCTGCTAAAGTTGTACTGCTGCCAGCGCCAAGGTTAATTTGTTGATTGGCATTGGTTAGTTTGTGCAAGTTGTTGCTTGAGCTAGAAGAAAATGTCTGAGTTTCGTTTTGGTTTGGAATCCAAGCAGCAATAAAGTATTGTTGGATCATTGCCATCCAGCCACCGGTTGATTGTTGTTGTTCAAACTCGTCCCAGTCTTCGAAGTCATTTTTTTGTACGGTGTGCGATGCTTTGTCGTAAACAACACCACCAGTAAAGGTCGGCATCATCATATTACCTTGGACCATCGAGTTACGACTTAAACGTACATAGCTTTTAACTGGAATGGCTTGATTAGAATTATTGGTAATCTGGTAATCAACTTCAACGATATAGCTGCCTTTTTTGAAGTGGAAATTTTTGGTTACTGTAGTGCCATCTTTGCCTTGCCAAGTTAGTGGCACAACTAACTCATCTGCAGATAGTTGGTGATTTGTGTTGGCAGAGCTAAACAGCGATAAGTGCGTTGGCAATGAATCATCGCGTGAAGCTAAGCCACTTTGCGCTTGGAATAAAGCCCCTGTCTTATTGCTCAATAGTTGGAAATTTTCTTGACCATTCATTTCTACCGGATAGGCATTAAGATAAGCGTTTTGAATCGTGCCACCTTTGTGACTAATTTCTACCGTTAGTAAGTCAGTTGTTACTGTGGTGAATCCATGTGATTCATTAATACTTGGCGTTGGTAAATCAATCTGTGTTGTCTCTGTATTGATCATTGGCACATCGTTATTTTGTGCTGGCCCATCCAAGGTAATTTGAGATTTTTTAACAACATTGCCATTAACATCAACAGTGTCTTTAATTTCCCATTTACTCCAGAGTATGAAAATAGTTAAAAAGATAGCGATACTTAAAAATAATTTTTGGTTTTGCATAAGTGTTGTGTTTTATTTAATGTGAGTGTTTTTTAGGTACTGGGTCAAAGCCGCCATCATGCCAAGGATGGCATTTTCCAATGCGCTTAGCGCTTAGTGCAAAGCCCTTAAAGAGCCCGTGTTCTTTGACAGCGTCGTAAGAATATTGCGAGCAGGTTGGGTCAAAACGACAATTAGCACCCAAGAATGGGCTGATAAATAGTTGATAAAATTTAATGGGAATAAGCAATAAATAACGCATAATTCAAATTAGTTTTTTGTCACCTGTTTAAATAAGTTTAACAATTCAGCAGACAGCTCTGGGCTGTTAGTTGGTTTAGCGTTTCTGGACATGACCACAAAGCCCCAATTGTCTAAATGACCTTGTGCCAATCTAAAGGTTTCTCTGGCAATGCGTTTAAATCGATTTCTATCAACCGCCAAGCGTGTTACTTTTTTTGAAATCGCCAAACCCAAACGAGGCCTAGCGTCTTGAGTAGGTTTTGCAATGATTTGCCAGTATTTTCCTCTAGCTCGCTTGCCACCCTTAAAAATTTGAGTGTATTCGTTTGGCTTTAGGATTTTGGCTTCACGCGTCAGCCGTAGAGACATTAGGCAGCTAAGCGCTTACGTCCTTTTCTTCTGCGAGCATTAATTACCGCACGGCCAGATTTAGTGCTCATTCTTGATCTAAAGCCATGAGTACGTTTGCGTTTTAAAACACTGGGTTGGAAGGTTCTTTTCTGTTTCATAATAGAATATCAGCCGATAAAATCTTGCAATTTTACCATAAATCACAATACGGCTTGTAAATAAGTATGATAATTTATAATAACTCAAAAATCTCTGATAACCAATTTTAAGATGGATTTAATTTACTGGCTAATGTTGCTTAAAGCGCCACACTTGGGTGGGCGTACTTTTTATAAAGCGCTTAAATTTTTTGAAACACCCGAACAGGTGTTTCTAGCTTCAAAAGTGGCGCGTAAAGCCTGTGGGCTGTTTCGTCAAGAAACGCTCGACTATTTAGAAGCATGCGATGCCTCGACAGTGCAGGCCGACCTTGACTGGGCTAAGGCACAAGACTGCCATATTGTAACTTTGGTTGACGATGAATACCCTGCACAACTCAAAGATATTGCTGATCCACCACCTTTGCTTTATGTTCGGGGCGATGTGTCTTGTTTGTCTAAACCACAGCTTGGTATTGTGGGTAGCCGTAACCCAACCCCTGCCGGCAAACAAAATGCCAATGCCTTTGCAAAAGCGTTGTCAAAACTGGGCGTTATTGTTACTTCTGGTATGGCCAGTGGTATTGACGCCAGCGCACATATTGGTGCATTAGAAGCTAATCAACCAACCATTGCGGTTTGTGGTACAGGACTTGATCGCATCTATCCAGCGAAACACAAATCATTGGCACATCAAATCTCAACAAAAGGTGCGTTGGTTTCTGAGTTTTGTATTGGCACCTCGCCAATCGCAAGTAACTTCCCAAGGCGTAATCGTATTATCAGTGGCTTAAGTTTGGGTACTTTGGTGGTTGAGGCTAGCATTAAAAGTGGCACCATGATTACCGCCAAATTGGCCGCCGATCAAGGCAAAGAAGTATTTGCTATTCCAAGCTCAATTCATAATCCATTATCACAAGGTTGCCACCAATTAATCAAACAAGGGGCAAAATTAGTTGAAAATATTGAAGACATTATTGATGAGTTAACACTGGATTTAGACATGCCATTGTCAGACAATAACACACCTATTTATACAAAAGATGTAGACAACACCCCCTCTGTGCTATTAAAATGCTTGAGTTATGAGGCCATGAGTATTGACGAAATGGTTGAAAAAAGTGGGCTAAGCCCCCAAATCATTACACAAGAGTTGCTTTTATTAGAACTTGAAAACAGAGTGACAAAGGTTGGTGGCTCTGGTTATCTGTTAACTAAGTGAGGTTTTATGACACACAATATTCTTGATGTACTAACGTATATGTTTGATTATTTGTTTGAAGAAGCAGAACAAGACTCGTCTAATGAAATTGATGATATCGCCCTAAAAGCCCATCTTTCAGATGCTGGTTTTGAAACAATTCGCATTGAAAAAGCACTTAGCTGGTTAGAAAATATTGCCACTTTGCAAGATGGCAGCGTTAAGCCGTTTGCCAACACACGTGGCGGCATGCGTATTTACAGCGATGTGGAAAAACTAAAACTTGATGCCAAGTCTCGTGGCTTTTTACTGTTTATGGAAAACATGAAGCAGATAGACGCCAATCAACGTGAAATGATTATCGATCAAATTATGTCACTGGGTGATGCCGCGGTGTCTTTGGATGATCTAAAGTGGGTTGTGATGATGGTGTTAGGCAACAGCAACGATGAGGAAGTTTCAGCACAATGGTTAGAATCAATTGTATTTCTTGACGACAACCACACGCTACAGTAATGGCAAAAAATCTTGTCATTGTTGAGTCCCCCGCCAAAGCCAAAACAATTGAAAAATTTCTAGGCAAAGACTATACCGTTAAGTCGAGTATTGGCCATATTCGTGATATGCCTAAAAAAGACATGGGCATCGATCTTGAAAATAACTTTCAACCAAGTTATGTGGTGAGTGCCGACAAGAAAAAAGTGGTGGCCGATCTTCGAAAATCAGTAAAAACAGCCGATCAAGTTTATCTCGCGACTGATGAGGATCGCGAAGGAGAGGCGATCGCCTGGCATTTAGTAGAAGCTTTAAACCTACCTCAAGACACGCCACGCATTGTTTTTCATGAAATTACCAAAGGTGCAATTACTGAGGCAATTGCCTCACCAAGAACCGTCGATTATCATGTGGTTGATGCTCAACAAGCTAGGCGCATTATTGACCGTTTAGTGGGTTTTGAAATCTCGCCTGTTTTATGGCGTAAGATCTCAGGCGCTCGTTCTGCGGGCCGTGTTCAATCACCAGTAGTGCGCTTGGTAGTAGAAAGAGAAAGAGAGATTACCAATCACGCCGCTAAAAGCACATTTAAAGTTAAGGCTGAGTTGGTGAATGATAATGGTGAGCTGGTTGATGTAAAGCTCAGCAAAGATTTTGCTTCTAAAGACGAAGCGCTCGCTTTTACTACAGCCCTACTAGAGGCTAAATTAAGTGTTTCAGCGATTGAGCAGAAGCCTTCTAAGCGCTCGCCTAAGCCGCCGTTTATTACTTCTACCCTGCAGCAAGAGGCTTCGCAAAAGCTTGGTTTCTCGGTTAAACAAACCATGACCTTAGCGCAAAATTTATATCGAGAAGGCTCAATTACCTACATGAGAACTGACTCATTCACGCTTTCAGAAACAGCGATTGAAGCGGCTGGAGAGGTGATCGAAAAAACTTACGGTTCAGATTACCATCAGGCCAGACGTTTTAAAACTAAAGATGCAGGTGCACAAGAGGCCCATGAGGCGATTCGCCCCACAGATTTAACCAAGCCAGAGATTTATGGCTTGGAAGATCAAGCCGCCAAATTATATGCACTGATTTACAAGCGCACATTAGCTTCACAAATGAGTGATGCAAAATTACAAAAAACACAGATTAAAGCCAATATTTCTAACCGCGATGAAACCTTTGTGGCCAATGGTGAAATACTAGTATTTCCAGGTTTTTTAAGTGCTTACGATTACCTGTCCTCAGATGATAAATTGTTGCCTGATTTAAGCCGAGGCGACGAATTAACCCTGGCCAGTTTTGCTGCAAGGCAGAGTTTCTCGCGTGCTAAGCCTCGCTATACTGAAGCTTCGCTAGTGAAAAAGATTGAAGAAATGGGTATTGGTCGCCCATCTACTTTTGCCACGATGGTATCAACTGTACAAGACAGAAACTATGTGTCTAAAGAAACACGTGAAGGTGTTGAACGCACTTATCAGTTGATTGAAATTACTGATGGACAAGTAGTTGAATCAGAGCCAGTTGAAACCACAGGCGCTGAGAAAAACAAACTGTTTCCAACCAATGTGGCTTATTTGTTGAATGATTTTTTAGTAAAGAATTTTAGCAATATTATTGACTATGAATTTACCGCCAAACTAGAAAGTGATTTTGACACCATTGCCACCCAAGACGTTGCTTGGCAGGGCGTTGTTAAAAATTTCTACGACCCTTTTCATGCGCAGATTGAAGCAGCAAAAGACATTTCTAGAGAAGAAACTCACGGCATGCGCGATCTCGGCACTGATCCAAAGAGTGGCAAACCTGTTAGTGTGCGCTTTGGACGTTATGGTGCTTTTGCACAAATTGGCCATAAAGACGACGAAGACAAACCAATTTTTGCCTCTCTTAGAGGTTCTCTTGATATTGAAACCATTACCCTTGACGAGGCGTTAGAGTTATTTAATATGCCACGTACAGTGGGTGAGACTGACGACTTTGGTGTGATTAAAGCCAACTATGGTCGCTTTGGCCCCTACATACAATATGGTAAAAAATACGTTTCTTTAAAAGAAGACACGCCTGAAGAAGTTACCCTTGAAAAAGCATTAGAGCTCATTGCTGCTAAAGAAAAGTTTGATGCTGAACGCATTATTAAAATTTTTGACGACAGTGAGATCCAAGTGCTCAATGGTCGTTTTGGCCCTTATATCTGGAATGGTAAAAAACGAGGTAAAGGCCAAAAGAATATTACCATTGCCAAATTGTTTGGCGATAAAGAACCGAGCGAACTCACACTAGAAGAGTGTAAAAAAGCCATTTCTGGCAAAATCAAATCGAAAACCGCTAAGCGTAAAAAGAAAGCCACCAAGAAAACGGCTAAAAAGACCACCAAGAAAACCGCTAAAAAATCATAGCCTTGCTATCACATGGCTATTTATGAGCTTTGCGGTGTAAAATACAAGGCATTTAATTAATAATTTCAAATTTTTATGTTGCTAATAAGTGAAGTCATGATTGCAAATCCGCAAATTGATGATTTTGAAGAACTGGTTGTGGTGCTGAAAGATATTGCTAAAACATCTGACGAGCGTTTTTTTCAAATGGATGTTAAGCCTGATTATGGCGACACACCAGAAAACTGGGAAGACCGCTTAGAAGCGGCATTTTATTAAGGGATACCAATGGGATTTAAATATTTAAACAAAGACCAAGATATTTTTGACGGCGATGATGGTGAAGATGTTTATGCGAATGAAGAGCAGCTACAATCAAGATTAGAATATTTCGAGTCTCAGCTGTCAGCTTTGAGCGAAAGCGCGTCAGCTGAAGAGCGCATTAAAATTTTATTAGAAATTGGCCGTATCCAAGTAGAGCGTTATAAAGGCGCAGATGCCTGGGAAAAAGCTTTTACCGCTTTTAATCTAGCGCAAGAAGACGAGCTATGGGAGTTAGCTGTTGAGGCTTGCGATGTGATGTTTTTATCCGAAGGACCAGATGCCTTAGTCGCGCTTGGTCATGCATTATGGTTGGGCATCACTTTCCCGATTGATCCAGAAATTACCGTGGCGATGTTGCAACACCTAGTTGAAGAATCACCAGAAGAGGCAGATACGAGAGCGGTAGCAGCTGCGGCAGCGCATTACATTACAACACTGCGCTGTGGCGAAGACGATGATCTAACCTTCTTTGCGTTGCAAATGTTAACCAGCGTTGCTGATAAGCATTCACACATAACCGATCAATCCACTTTCGACATATGGCGAAAAACCTTAGAATTAGATAAGCCTGAAGTATTTTTAAAGAAATTATCAGGCGCAATCGACCTATTGGTGGAAGACAAATGGTGGGTTGATCGCGATGCAATTAGAGCAAAGTTAGACGCTGAGAAGACACATTAAATGAAAATTAAAATTTGCGGATTGACTAATGCCAACAATGCACGAGAAGCATCGCTTCTCGGTATAGATGCGATCGGCCTAGTGTTTTATGACAAATCACCTCGCCATGTGGATGTCGAATCTGCGCTAGAAATTGTCAATGCCTTGCCGCCGTTTATTAATCGTGTGGGTTTGTTTGTCAATGCAGATTCAAGTTTTATCGATGAGGTGTTGTGCGAAGTGCCACTCGATACTTTGCAGTTTCATGGTGATGAGTCGGTAATCGAGTGTACACAATACGCCATGCCATTTATTAAAGCCCTACGCGTTAATCAAGACACTAACATTAACCAAATGGCCGATGATTACCATCAAGCCAGTGGATTGTTACTAGATGCTTTTAACAAAGACACTTATGGTGGCACTGGTGAAGCCTTTGACTGGGGCTTGGCTAAGGTTGATATTGATCTGCCGATTATTTTGGCGGGTGGCCTAAACCCTGACACAGTTGCCGAAGCAATTAAACAAGTCAACCCTTATGCAGTTGATGTGTCTAGTGGCGTGGAAAGTGAGCCAGGCATAAAAGATATCACTAAAATAAAACAATTTATTCAGCAGGTTAAATCATGAGTTATTCATTGCCAGACGATAAGGGCCATTTCGAACAATACGGTGGCGTCTTTATTGCAGAAACTTTAATGACAGCGGTCACAGAGCTTAAAGAAGCTTATGAAAAGTTTAAAGATGATAAAGATTTTTTGGCTGAGTTTGAGCATGACCTTAAGCATTATGTTGGCCGCA
>CAZKWW010000002.1:0-16932 GCA_964556635.1 uncultured Candidatus Ruthturnera sp. | reverse complement strand
TGTCTTTAAATGGAATTGTTTATTCTGACTCTCTGCGTGTTGGTGGTGATATATTTGATGACAACATTATCAAATTTGTGCGTCGTGAACACGGCATTATTATTGGTGAAGCCACTGCTGAGCAAATTAAAGAAGAAGTAGGCTCTGCTTTTAAAACCAGTGCCGTTAAGAAAATTGAATTTAGAGGTCGTGATGTTGCCAAAGGCATTCCAGTGAGCTTTGAAGTGACTAACACTGAAGTTAGAGAAGCCTTACAAGAACCATTAGCAACAGTGGTTGGCGCAGTAAGAACTGCACTAGAGCAAACGCCACCAGAGCTAAGCTCGGATATTGCTGAAAACGGTTTGGTGCTTACAGGTGGTGGTGCTCTTCTAGAGGGGCTTGATAAACTTATTAATCAAAAGACTAATTTACCTGTACGTATTGCTGATGATCCATTGACTTGTGTAGCACGTGGTGGTGGTGTAGCGCTTGATATGATCAGCAAGCATAGCATGGGGTTCTTAGCTGCAGAATAATTTTATAAAAACGACGTATTGAGGCATATGGGTTATGCAATTTCTTAAGCTTTTTACGCCTGTTTTTATTGCCATCTTTCTGATTCTTTCAGATTATAAATTTTCCTATCTAGATAGCGTTAAGCAATTTATTGCAAAGCTTATTTCACCCATTTATTTGGTGGTTAATCTGCCTTCTCAACTTCATATCTGGATTGATGAGCAAGGCGCTACAAAACAAGCATTACTCAACCAAAATAAACAGCTTAATAGTGAATTAACACGATTAAAAGGTAATTTACAAACACATAACGCTTTATTGTTAGAAAATCAAAAGCTCACGAAATTACTAGGTGCTAGCTACCAAATTAATGGACAGAAATTTATATTAGGACGTGTTAGCTCTGTTAGTCAATCTCGACTTAAAAAACAAATTATTATTAACAAAGGCAGTAACGACGGGCTTGCAATTGGGCAAGTAGTACTAGGGGCTGAAGGCGTTATTGGCCAAATTACACAAATAACGCCTTTATATGCAACCGTGTTGATGCTTACCGACCCTACCCAACATGTGCCAGTTAAAAATCAACGCAATGGCATTCGTGGCATCAGTAAAGGGCTTGCATCAAGCCAAGGAAAATTAGTGGTTAATTTTATTGAGCCTGAGTTTGATGTTGTATTAGGCGATGTCTTTTTAAGTAGTGCCATTGGGTCAAAATTCCCAGCTGGCTATCCTGTGGGCAAAGTCACACACGTAGAGCAACACACAGATGACCCATTTTTACACATTGAGCTCACTCCGATACAAACAACTGAGCAATTAGAGTTTGTGCTAATTGGGAGTAACAACTAACCATGAATACTCAGCGCCCTTATATCTTCTTAACAAAAATTACTGTCTTCGCGCTTATTATTAGTGCGTTACCTTTATCTCAAACTGTATTAGAGGTTTCACCTTTTTGGTTGCTGTTGTTTTTTATTTATTGGCTAACCTATTTCCCAGCCAAAGGTCGATTTTTCTTAGCGTTACTACTGGGTGTATTGCTCGATATTTTGCAAGGTGATATCTTGGGGCAAAATGCTTTAGCGTTAATTTTAAGTGGCGCATTTATTGCAAATGTTAAGCAATCTTTCTTTGTTTCCAATCTAAGTACACAACAGGTTTATGTCTTCATTGCATCCAGTATTTATCTAGGCTTGTTTTTGTTGGTACATACTTTAATTCAAGGCTTTAACTTTAGTTATTATTTATTACTTGCACCTTTATCAGGTGCATTATTTTGGCCTCTGGTTAAGCTAGCACTATCAAAGTGTAAACACCAATAATCAGCCACATTCATGGAAAAGATTAGCAACACCGCACTAGAAAATAAAATTTTCTCAAGTAGAATGTTGATGGCTTTTTTGTTTATTTTAGTGATTACATCGATACTACTACTCAGACTTTACAACTTACAAATCAGTAACCACAATTACTATGTTGAAGAGGCGCTGGGCAACCAAATGCGCACTTTACCTATTACCCCGACTAGAGGAAAAATATTTGACCGAAATGGTCAAATTATTGCCACCAATCAACTCTCATACAAACTTACTTTAACCCCTGAGAAAACTAAAAATATTGCTAAAACACTACTGTCTCTAAAGCAGTTAGGCTTTATCAATGAAGACGATATTGAACGATTTCATAAGAATAGAAATCGCTACAAAAAATTTCATAATATTCCGCTCAAACACAAGCTTAGCGAAAAACAAGTGGCTGAATTCTTAGTTAGTAATCAATTTGTTGGAATTGATGTCGAATCCTATTTTCATCGTGTCTATCCTAATAATGAATCCAGTGTTCATGTGGCTGGCTACGTTTCAAGAATGAATAAAAAAGACAAGGCTTTTTATGACAAAAAAAATTACTTAGGTACCGCTTTTGTTGGCAAAGTCGGTATTGAAAAACAGTATGAAACACTACTACATGGCACCAGTGGAAAAAAACAAATTGAAAGAAATGTTACTGGTCGTGTTATTGATACAAAAATTATCCAAGCGCCAAAAAATGGCAAGGATTTATATTTAAGTATTGACTTAGACTTACAAAGAAAAGCCGAATCTTTGCTAAAAGGGAAACGTGGCTCTATTGTGGCGGTCGATGTAAAAAATGGCGAAGTTCTAACCTTAGTTAGTACACCTATCTATAACCCCAATTGGTTTGTAGATGGCATCTCACATAAAAACTATCAGCTACTACAAACCTCAAGAGACATTCCTCAACTTAATAGAGCCGTACAAGGCTTATATCCACCAGGATCAACGGTTAAACCGATGGTTGCTCTAGCTGGTCTTGAAGAAGGTATTATCACCAATCACAGCAAAACATTTTGCCCAGGCTATTACAGACTCCCTAACGTAAAACGCAAATTTAACGACTGGAAACGTAGTGGTCATGGTGAGGTCGATGTCAAGGATTCAATTGCCCAATCCTGTGACGTATTCTTTTATGATCTGGCCGATAAAATGGGTATAGACACTTTACACGATAACTTGACTTTATTTAACTTTGGCTCAAAAACTGGTATTGATATCCCAGGTGAGCGTGGTGGCATATTACCGTCAAAATCTTGGAAAAAAATCAACAAAAATGAGCCTTGGTATCTAGGGGAAACGCTTAATGCAGGTATTGGCCAAGGATTTATGACTTCTAGCCCATTACAGCTTGCTGTTGCAACCGCTGCATTGGCTAACAAGGGGCAACTTTACCAACCAAAACTTCTTAAAAATATAAGCACAAGCAATCAAACCATTAAGGAAGTTGATAAAAACCCATCTGTTCAAATTCCAATTAAAGATATTCACAATTGGGAGGATGTCATTGAAGGCATGAAACAAACTGTTTATGCGCCTAAAGGTAGCGCTAGAAGGCTAAATAAAGGCTTAACTTACACCTTGGCGGGAAAGACAGGAACAGCACAAGTATTTGGCCTAGACGCTGAAGAGCAATACATTGCTGAAAAACTGGATGAGCGCTTAAGAGATCATGCTTTATTTACAGGCTTTGCACCAATCGAAAATCCTCAAATTGCAATTGCAGTTATTGTAGAAAATGCGGGTAGTGGTAGCTCTAAGGCAGCGCCACTTGCTCGAGAAGTGTTAGACGTATATTTTAAAAAACAAACTATACACTAAGGTGTTTTTCAATCGTTTGCTGATCGATTGGAAAAGTTAATGTTGTGTCCATTCTGTAGCGTTGTTTTAGCTGATCTAGTTGTGGCTGGTTGATTTCGTCATACAAAATAATGATTTTAACCCCAGGAGAACACCCCTCTAAAGCGGCCAATAAAGATTCAATATTACTCACACGGTCACGAAACTCAGGGTTGTAACTAAACTCTGCTACCACAACTTGATAGCTATTCTTATTGGCTAATTTAACCGCCCTTCTTTGTGAGTCTTCAAAATCAACATCAAAGCCTAAGCTTACAAACAACGGCGTAAAGTCGTCAAACCCGCCTTCATCAACAAAAAACAGTAATTTTTTGCCCATCTTTACTCTTGTAGAGTGTAAAAATTTTGCTTAAACTCTGCAAAAGTATTGTGTTCAATAGCATCACGCATTTGTGCCATTAAGTCTTGGTAGTAATGCAGATTGTGAATGGTGGCCAAGCGAGCGCCTAAGATTTCATTTTTGCGTTGCAAGTGATGTAAGTATGAACGAGAATAATTTTGACAAGTGTAGCAATTACAGTTTTCATCTAGTGGTTTTGTGTCTAATTTATATTTTGCATTACGAATTTTAACAATACCTAAAGAGGTGAATAAATAACCATTACGTGCATTACGTGTTGGCATCACACAATCAAACATATCGATACCGCGCTCAACTGCTTCTACTAAATCACTTGGGGTGCCCACCCCCATTAAATATCTAGGTTTCTCTTCAGGTAGTTGCCCAGGCAGGTACTCCAGTACCTTGATCATTTCTTCTTTTGGCTCACCAACACTTAAACCACCAATGGCATACCCATCAAAATCCATTTCGATTAAAGCTTGGGCAGATTGACAGCGTAAATCTTCGAACATACCGCCTTGCACAATGCCAAATAAAGCATTGTTATTATTGAGTCGATTGTGCTCTTCTTTTGAGCGCTTGGCCCAACGAAGCGATAACTGCATTGATTGATCTGCCGTTGCTTTATCGGCTGGATACGGCGTGCATTCATCAAAAATCATAACAATGTCGGAGCCTAATTTTTGCTGTATTTGCATAGATTCTTCTGGGCCCATGAAAATCTTATCACCATTTTTAGGTGAGCGAAAATCTACACCTTTTTCACTAATCTTGCGCATATCGCCTAAACTAAATACTTGAAAACCACCTGAGTCAGTTAGTATTGGCCCTTGCCAATGCATAAAATCATGCAAGTCTCCATGCGCCTCAATCACTTGTGTACCTGGTGTAATATCTAAATGAAAAGTATTGCCTAGAATAATTTGCGCGCCAATTTCGTCAACTTCTTCGGGTGTCATTCCCTTGACAGTGCCATAAGTACCGACCGGCATAAAAGCAGGGGTTTCAACTTCGCCACGATCAAAAATCATTTTTCCACGACGTGCTTTTTGATCAGTGTTGTTTAATTTAAATTTCATGATTGTTGTTTTGAAGCATTTTTAGATTGCATGTGCCAAAGTTGGGCGTATTTACCGCCACTTAATAATAATTCCTCATGTGTGCCACTTTCAATAATGGCCCCATCACCAAGAACGATAATTTTATCAGCATCTTTAATGGTTGATAAGCGATGCGCAATCACAAAAGTCGTGTGTTGATCTGCCAAGCTATTTAACGCCTTTTGTACCATTTTTTCAGAATAAGAATCTAGTGCTGAAGTGGCTTCATCAAAAATTAAAATAGGTGGATTTTTTAACAACACTCGAGCAATCGCAAGACGCTGCTTCTCACCGCCTGAAAGCTTCAGTCCACGCTCACCTACAAGCGTGTCATACCCTTGTGGTAGTTGATCAATAAACTCATCAATAAAGCTTAATTTAGCCGCTTGCTTAACCTGCTGCATACTAACATCTTGCCTGCCATAAGCAATGTTGTAATAAATACTCTCATTAAACATAACTGTATCTTGTGGCACCACACCAATGGCTGTTTGCACTGAATGCTGTTGATGGGTTTTAATGTCTTGACCATCAATCAAAATTGCGCCAGAACTCACATCATAAAAACGAAATAGTAGCTTTGCCAAGGTTGATTTTCCTGAGCCTGATTGCCCCACAATGGCAACTTTTTGCCCTGGCTCAATAGTAAAACTAATGTCTTTAAGTACTTTGTTTTTCCCTGGATAGGCGAATGATACTTGGTTAAATTCAATCTTGCCTTGTGTTACTTTAAGTGCTGGCGCATCTTGAGTATTACTTACTTTTGGGGTTTGCTCAAGTAAGTCAAACAAGTTGTTCATGTCAATAAAGTTATGTTTAATCTGTCGATAAACAATACCCAGATTGCCCAGTGGCATAAACAACTGCAATAATAAAGCTTGGATCATGATCATATCACCCAAGCTAAGATTTTGATCTACGACACCTTGCGCTGCTGTAATCAAAATAACGGTCACACCAATGGCAATCACCGCACCTTGAACAAAATTAAGCGCTGTCATCGAGGTGAAACTTTTGGTAGCAACATCTTCCCAGCGCGCCATGGTGTTGTCGTAACGATTCACTTCAAATTCTTCACGGTTAAAGTATTTAACCGTTTCGTAGTTGATTAAACTATCTACCGCATTAGTATTGGCCTCAGATTGCATATCATTCATTTGATAGCGGTACTTCATACGCCAAGTGGTAATTGCTAAAGTAAGGCCAATATAAAACAACACAGTAAGCAGTGAAATCGACGCAAAAAAGGAATCATAATTTATCCATAAAAGCCCAATCACCAAGCAAATTTCAAAAAATGAAGGAATAATGTTAAATACAAAAATAGACAATAAAGTCGACACACTTTGTGTGCCTCTATCAATATCTCGGGTAATGCCGCCAATGCGCCTATCCAAGTGAAAAGACAAATCTAACGTATGTAGATGTTTAAATACGCCGAGTGCAATTAAGTGCATGGCATGGTAGCGAACTTTTGCAAAAATTGCATCTCTAAGCTCATTAAATAAAGAACTGGCTAATCGTAATAAGCCATAAGCAAACAACAAGCCCAATGGCAATATTATCAAGACATTGGTTTGGTCTAACGAATCAACAATTTCTTTTAAAACAACTGGCACTGCCACATTGGCTAACTTGGCAGCAATTAAGAACAAGGTAGCAAAAATCACGCGAGTGCGCATTTTTAACAAGTAAGGCAATAACTTTTTTAAAACCTTAATGTCTCGGGTTTTAAAATCGTATGCTTGGGTTTGTTTAGCGGTACTGTGCATCATTAACAGGGTGATCCTTAGGTAAAATCACACCTTTTTCTAAAGCGATTTTTATCACTTCATCACTTCTAAATTGCTCGGGATTTTGTAAAAGCTCTTGTTGCCAAAACGAATGCATTTCACACATTTTTGGGTGAGTATGATTACAGCCAAGCACATGAAAACTGCACTCGCCTACCCGCCATGGACCATCACCTTTAATCTCGCCTTTGATCAAATGAATACTATACTTAGGGTCTTTCTCCCAAAATAATTCAAAATACAAAACACCTTCTGAGTGCTGAAAAATTTCCTCAATCACACGTGTTTCACCATTGGGGTACTTAATATAAAGCGGGGAACGCAAAGTTAGCATTTTATTCATGGCTAAATGCTTGGTTGATTTGCTCGAAATCAAAACCTCTGGATTGCAAAAATCGTTTTTGTTTGGCTTGCTCTTTATAGTCACTAGGGATTTTCTTTCCAAATTTATTCACTCTAATTTGCTGTGCTAGTGTGTAAAAATCATACATAGATAAATCAAAGTGATTAATGCCGCGTTGTTTAAGATCAATCGCTATTTTGATTGGCCCCTTGCCTTGGTTAAAACGCATTTGGATAAACTCAGCCGCAAAGCGCTCATCGCTTTGGTAATTTTGTTCAATTAACGAATCAATTGCCTGTTCAATATCGGCACTGTCAAATTCTTTGGTGGTTAATTTTTGTGTGAGTTCAAAAACAGAATGTTCGCGTCTGACCAGCATTCTCATCGCGGCAGCGTAACATTTTTCCCTACTCGGTGTCGTCACCGTCACTCATGATTTTGTCACGAATTTGTGCTTCAATTTTTTGGCTTAACTCAGGGTTGTCTTTTAAATATTCTCTAGCATTATCTTTACCTTGGCCAATGCGCTCACCTTCAACACTGTACCAAGCGCCTGCCTTTTCGACAAAACCGTGAGTAACACCTAAGTCAATAATTTCACTTTCTCGAGAAATACCCTGATTGTACAAAATTTGGAATTCTGCTTGTTTAAATGGTGGTGATACTTTGTTTTTTAACACCTTAACGCGTGTCTCATTACCTAGGATTTCGTCACCCTTCTTAATCGCACCAATACGGCGAATATCTAAACGTACCGAAGCATAAAACTTTAAGGCATTACCACCTGTTGTAGTTTCAGGGTTGCCAAACATAACGCCAATCTTCATGCGCAATTGGTTAATAAAGATCACCATGGTATTGGTTTTTTTAATATTTGAAGTCAGCTTTCTTAATGCTTGAGACATGAGTCTAGCCTGTAATCCCATATGCGAAGCGCCCATCTCGCCTTCAATCTCCGCTTTTGGTGTGAGTGCTGCCACTGAATCCACCACCACGATATCCACTCCACCTGAGCGCACCAACATATCGGTAATCTCTAGTGCTTGTTCGCCAGTATCAGGCTGTGAAATTAATAATTCGTCTGTATTCACACCCAGTCGTTTGGCGTATTGTGGATCAAGTGCATGTTCAGCATCAACAAAAGCCGCTGTACCACCTAATTTTTGCATCTCAGCAATTGCGTGCAAAGTTAATGTTGTTTTGCCTGAAGATTCAGGGCCATAAATTTCAATCACACGGCCACGCGGCAAGCCGCCAATACCAAGGGCAATATCCAAACTTAAACTACCGGTAGAAACTGCCTCAATATCTGCTTGGGCTTGTTCATCGCCCAAAAACATAACCGAGCCTTTACCAAATTGCTTATCGATTTGTGCAAGGGCTGCTTTTAGGGCTTGTTTTTTCTGTTCATCCACGTTGTTTCTCCTGGGTAAAATAAGGTTAAATTTATTTAAAAAATTTTAAGCAATTATATCTGAAAATCAATGCCAACTTTTTCAAAAAATGACGCTCATTACATGTCGCTCGCACTTAAGCTTGCTAGCCAAGGTAGAGAGGGTGTTAAGGCTAATCCTATGGTGGGTTGCGTGGTTGTTAAAGATGATCAAATCATCGCCAAAGGCCACCACCAAACCTTTGGTGAAGCCCATGCAGAAATCAATGCTTTATCACAGATTAATTACCAAGCCAACGGCGCAACACTTTATGTGACTTTAGAGCCTTGTTCACACGTTGGTAAAACACCGCCTTGCGCACAAGCTATTATTGATGCAGGTGTCAAACAGGTGGTTATTGCCACGTTAGACCCAAACCCATTAGTGAGTGGTCAAGGTCTTGCTATGCTGGAAGCAGCTGGCATTAAAGTCAATGTTGGTTTATTAGAAGCTGAAGCTTTGATACTTAATCGTGGCTTTATTAAACGCATGCAAACAGGCTTACCTTTTGTTACTTGTAAGATCGCCATGAGCCTTGATGGAAAAACCTCAATGGCCTCAGGTGAAAGCAAGTGGATTACAGCTGAAGCTGCTAGAAAAGATGTACAACATTTACGTGCTAAAAATCAAGCTATTATGACTGGCTCTGGCACTGTGTTGTCTGACAACCCATCAATGACTCTAAGGCTTGATAGTTCTAACGTATCGCCTTTAAGAGTGGTGATTGACAGTCAACAAAAAATTACAGATCAGACACTTAATATTTTTTCAAATGATGCACCAACTTTGATTCTTAACCCGAGCAATAGTGCCACACTTAAAAATGGCAAAATCGATTTAACAGATGCACTCAAGCAATTGGGTGACCAAGGTATTAATACAGTTTTGCTTGAGGCTGGGCCTAATTTGATTGGCGCCATGATTGAAGAAAACTTAATCGATGAATTTGTCATTTACACCGCACCAGTACTCATGGGTAGTAACGCAAACTCAATGGCAACCTTGGCGCTTGATGCGATGAGTGATAAGATTCAACTCAATCTTAACGATATTAGAATGGTCGGTGATGACATCCGTATCACGGCCAACATTAAAACATGAGTAGTCTAACCAACAAACACATTTTACTGGGTGTAAGCGGCTCTATTGCTGCTTACAAGGCGCCTGATGTTGTGCGTCGTTTGCAAGATTTAGGTGCCAAAGTACGTGTTATCTTAACTCAAGGTGGCGCGCAATTTATTACTGAGTTATCTTTACAAGCCACTTCTAAAAATAAAGTTCATGATAATCTATGGGATAAAGAAGCTGAATTATCCATGGGGCATATTGAGCTAGCTAAATGGGCAGACGCCATATTGATTGCACCTGCTAGTGCTAATACAATTGCCAATCTGGCTTCAGGCAAAGCTTGTGATTTGCTCAGTAGCGTTATCTTAGCCAGTGATTGCCCAATACTCATTGCACCAGCGATGAATCAACAAATGTATGCTTCTGATGGTGTTAAAACCAACTTAAACACCTTGTCTAAACGCAATATCACGCTAATCCAAAGTGAAGATGGAGAGCAAGCCTGTGGCGATATCGGTGAAGGTCGTCTAGCCGAATCAGGCGAAATTGCCAAACAAGTCGGCTTAATATTTCAATCTACCAAACTCAGTGGCAAAAAAATACTAATCACCCTAGGTGCAACCATGGAGCCGATTGACCCTGTACGCTATATTACCAACCACTCTAGCGGAAAGATGGGGTCAGCACTTGCTGATGCTTGTATTGAGGCAGGCGCGCAAGTGACACTCGTACATGGCAACATTAGCATTGCTTTAAATCAAAAAGCAAACTCAATTTCGGCAACAACCGCCGAAAAAATGTACCAATCAGTGATGGATAACATCGGCAAACAAGATATTTTTATTGCCTGTGCAGCGGTGAGTGATTATTCATCTAAAAACATCGAAAAAAACAAAATTAAAAAATCTGGTAAAAATTTAATTTTAGAATTAACACCATCCAAAGACATTCTAAAAGAAGTCTGTCAATTGGATAAAAAACCTATTTGCATTGGCTTTGCTGCTGAGACTCAAAATCTAGTTGAAAATGCCAAAAATAAGCTTAAAAACAAGGGTTGTGATGCCATTATCTTAAATGATGTTTCTAAAGACGATTCTGGCTTTAAAAGTGATGAAAATGAAGTGATATTTATTGATCAAAAAGGCTCTGTAAAATTGCCAAAAAACAGCAAACAAAAGTTGGGTCGAAAAATCATTGAAATCATGGGTGAAAATTTTTTATAAATAACAAAAAAACCTTGTTAAATCAACGCTCAATAGAGTTACTCACAAAACTGTGGATAACTCTGTTAATATCTTGCTAAAATCCATGAAAAACACCGATATATTGCGGTTTTCTATGGTTTTGAATAAAAACTAAACACTTATATTTTTTCATTTAAAATCAATAACTTATAAAAATTAATATCAAATTATAATATTAGAAAACACTGATTTATTGCTTTTGTATCACTATGGAGGATAACTTTTGATGTTCCACGTATTAAATCAAGTGTTTCACGAAATATTAGACTATCATAAAATAGTAATTATTTAATCTAACCACTGCCCAATTTTATTGTCAATTTTTATGCTAATTTATGCCTTAAATTTTCTACTTGGTATCAGCGTATTTTCATTTAAAAATACGCTTGAAATATCGCACAGTGAATGGGTTGCAATTTTAGGTGGATTTTTAGCGATTTTAGTGCTATTTAAACGCCAAAAGCCGTTGGCACTCAATGGCTTGGTTTTTTTACTTGGTTTTGCTTGGATGGGCTGGTTTTCCGCTCAAAATTTAAACACGCATGTGAATGATATTTATCTTAATAAACCAATACTCGTAACTGGTGTCATTTCAGACTTACCTGAAATTTCTAGCGACAAAACAAAGTTTATTTTTTCTAGTCATTCTCCTTTTAAAAGCCAACTTAAACTTTCTTGGTATGGCAAAAATCACCCCGATTTACAAACAGGTGATGCCTGGCAATTACAACTCAAACTTAAACGCAATAATGGCTATCAAAATTTGGGCGGGTTTGACTATGAACAATGGTTGTTTTACAAACAAATTGGTGCCACGGGTTATGTACGATCTTCAGAATACAATCAACTAATTGAAAGAAACCAGGTTAGCTCAATTGATCAATTTAGACAATATATCCGTTATTCGTTAGCACCGTTTTTACAAAAAATAGAGTTTGGCGGTGTCATCAATGCACTTATTATTGGTGATCGTTCTTTTATCAACGACTCCCATTGGTTATTATTTAAAGCCACCAATACGACGCACTTAAGTGTTATCTCTGGGCTTCACATTGGTTTAATCTCAGGATTCGTATTTCTATTAGCGCAATTTTTGTGGCGGCGCTGTCAGCGCTGTTGTCAACGAATGCCGGCTCAGGTATTTGCTGCCTATTTTGGATTGCTATCGGCTTTTTTGTATGCGCTGATTGCTGGTTTTTCCATTCCAACCAGTCGCGCGTTTATTATGGCTGGCGTGGTTTTTGTTAGTTTAATTCTACGACGTCATCACAATATCTGGCAACTTTATGGTTTGGCACTTATCTTGGTATTAGTCAATAACCCGCTAAGTATCTTTAGTGTTGGTTTTTGGCTGTCATTCTATGTGGTAGGCGTGATTGTTTACGGCGTTAAACAACATCAGGACAAATCTTGGCTATACCGATTACTTTATATACAACTGCTGATTAGTATCGCCACCCTGCCTTTAATCGCTTGGTTTTTTGCCTCAGGCTCTTTGCTTTCACCTGTTGCCAATTTAATTGCAATTCCAGTTTTCAGTTTTATTGTTACCCCGTTGTCTTTAATTGGCGCACTATTAGCGCTAAGCGGTTTGTCATCTTTAGCTGAATTAAGCTTTGAAGTGGTTAATCAAACCTTGGCTGGATTGGGCTATTTCTTAGCCTTGTTACAACAATTGGATTTTAACCAATGGCACTACACACAAACGCAAACACTAGATTTAATCGTATTTGTTTTGGCTGTTTTTATTGCGCTTTCACCAAAAGGATTAAAACTAAGAATATTATCAGTGCCGATACTGGTTTTGATGTTGTTTTCCCCTCAGGAAAAAATAACAAAAAATACGGCAATTATCACTATTCTCGATGTGGGTCAGGGGCTTTCTCATGTGGTGCAAACACAAAATCATACTTTGTTATTTGACACTGGTGCACGCTACCCTTCTGGCTTTAATCTAGGAGAAAGTGTTATTAATCCTTTTCTTAAAGCCAAACAAATCAACAGCCTAGACAAAATCATTGTCTCACATGCAGACAATGATCATATTGGTGGCTTAATTGATGTATTAAAAACATTCAAAACAAAAGAAATACTAACCTCAACACCAGACAAAATCACCCACCCCTCTTCTCATTGTTATGCTGGACAACAATGGCATTGGGATGGCGTATTATTTGAGATATTAAGTCCAACTCAAAATACCCGCTTTAGGGGTAATAACGCTTCTTGTGTTTTAAAGATTTCTACTAAAAAATACTCAATACTACTGAGTGCTGATATTGAGAAAAAAGCCGAAAAGCAATTGGTAAAACATCAACAAGAAAAACTCAAGAGTGACATTTTAATATCACCTCATCATGGTAGCAAAACTTCGTCAACGCAAGTATTTCTTGATGCGGTATCACCTTCAACAGTGATTGTCTCTAGTGGTTACAAAAACCGCTTTAACCACCCTGCTCAACAAATAGTTGATCGATATAAAGTCAATAATATTGAGATTGTTAGCACCAACTGCGCAGGTCAAATTAGCATTACACTAGGAGATAAAATTGACATTACTGAATATAGAAAAGACCACGCACGCTATTACATGCGGCAGTGTTCTGACTTTTAAACGTAGTTAATTTTACTGAGGCGCTCTCCGAGTAACGCATCAACCGCCTCTATTAGCTGCTGATTTGGTTTTACAAAATAATCTTGGGCAATAACATTGCCCTGTGCGTTATCCGCTTGATAGCAAAATTTAACAGGGCACTGGCCTTGATTTTGTTTTAACAAAATTGAAAGTTCTTCAAATCGTGCTTGATGCTTATGATTGAGTGAAACCTCAAAACTTCTAGCGTGTTTTTCTTTAACAACATCAATGCCTTCTATCTTATCCACGACTAACTGCCATTCGTCACGATAGTCTTTGTTGATTTTTCCAGAAGCAACAACCACACTGTCAGCTACTAATTGATCACTAACCGATTCTAACGCCATTACTTTAGGAAAGATAACTGCATTTAATAATGTGTTGTTATCTTCAAGCGTCACGTTTGCCATTTGCTTTCCGCTTTTGGTTGATCGATAACGTAGCTCTGAAATAAGCGCTAATACTCGTGTTTCCTTGTTATTTCTATACACTAGGGCAGAAGGCAAGGTAGCAGAAATATGCTTTAAATCGGCTTTATATTCGTCGGTTGGGTGGTTATAAAAATAATAACCCATCACCATTTTTTCAAATTGCAAAGTTTCTCTAAAAGAAAAACTAGGTGACTCTATATAACGCACTTCGTATTCATTGTGTACTTGTGCATCTGCAAACAAACCACTTTGACCACTAGATTGGTCATTTTGGCGCTGTTCTGCTTGCTTCATTGCGCTTGGGTAGGTTTCAATCAAACTGGCACGGTCAATACCAAAGCCATCCAAAGCACCACTATAAATTAACGCCTCAACAGCACGTTTGTTTAAAGACTTGCGTTCAATACGCGCACAAAAATCAAATAAATTTTCATATTGACCATTGGCTTCTCGCTCAGTTACCAAAACTTCAACCAGCGCTTCACCCACACCTTTAATTGCACCCAAGCCATAAGTAATGGTTTTTTCGTCTCGAATACTAAATTCATGATAAGACTCATTAACACTTGGGCCATCAATCATTAAGCCCATTGCTTGTATCTCATTCACGGTAAAGGCAATTCTATCGGTATCATCCATCATGCCCGAGAGTACCGATGCCATAAAGGCAGCAGGATAATGCGCCTTTAACCAGGCAGTTTGGTAAGACACATAAGCATAGGCTACTGAGTGTGATTTGTTAAACCCATAACCTGAGAACTTATCAATCAGATCAAAAATTTCATTGGCTTTTTTCTCGTCAATGTCACGCTGCGCTGCTCCTTTAACAAACACATCACGCTGCGCGTCCATTTCTGCAGCAATCTTTTTACCCATCGCACGGCGTAATAAATCCGCGCCACCGAGTGAATAGCCTGCCATTACTTGGGCAGATTTCATCACTTGCTCTTGGTATAAAAATACACCATTAGTTGGTTTTAGAATCTCTTCTAACATTGGATGTGGGTACTTCACTTTTTGCGTGCCATGCTTGACGTTAATATAGTCATCAACCATGCCAGCGCCAAGTGGGCCTGGTCGGTACAAGGCCAACATAGCAACAATGTCTTCAAATGAATCGGCTTGAAGTTTTTTCAGATAGCCACGCATACCTTCTGATTCAAGCTGGAAAATACCGGTGGTGTCACAGCGTTGTAATAACTCGTATACACCTTTGTCATTCAAAGGAAGCACGTCTAAATCAATCAACTCATCGCTCAAACCTTTGGCAAAAATAAGTTTTACAGTTTTATCAATCACCGTTAGGTTAGACAAGCCCAAGAAATCAAACTTCACCAATCCCATGGCCTCAACATCTTTCATGTCAAACTGCGAGACCACACCGTCTGCCTCGTTAGGGCCTTTGTAAATTGGGCAAAAATCACTAATCTTGCTTGGTGCAATGAGCACGCCACCAGCGTGCGTACCAACATTACGAACCAAACCCTCTAACTCCAACGATAAATCAATTAAGGTGGTGACACTCTCTTCAGAATCGTATCGATTTTTCAACTCTTCAGAATACCATTTGTCTTTATTTTCTTGCGACTCACCTTCTTTAAAATAACCCAGCGCTCGTGAAAGATTGATTTTAAGGTCATTGGGGATAGATTTAGAGATACGGTCACTGAAACCATAAGGATGCCCTAAAACACGCCCTACATCACGCACAACCCCTTTGGCCGCCATGGTACCGTAAGTAATAATCTGTGATACCTTTTCAGCACCGTATTTTCTTGAAACGTATTCAATAACTTCGTCTCGACGATCGGTGCAAAAATCAATGTCAAAATCTGGCATCGACACACGCTCAGGGTTTAAAAATCGCTCAAACAACAACTCATGTTTGATTGGGTCAACATTGGTAATACCAAGTGCATAAGCCACCAAAGAACCCGCACCAGAACCACGGCCAGGCCCCACAGGAATGCCATTATCTTTTGACCAGCTAATAAAGTCAGCCACGATTAAAAAATAACCTGGAAAATCCATCTGAATAATGACTGAGAGTTCAAATGCTAGGCGATCATCATAAACTTCTCGATCGACTTCTAGCCCTTGCAAGCGATTATCCAAGCCTGCTTGGGATTCTTGCGTAAAAAACTGTGCAATACTCAAACCTTCTGGAATAGGGAAATCTGGCAAATAATTCTTTTTGTATAATTCAAAATGCACATTGCAACGCTTAGCGATTTCACTGCTGTTGATAATCACTTCAGGTAAATCAGCAAACAAACTACTCATCTCTTCACCCGATTTTAAAAACTGCTCAGCATGGTAGTGTTTTTCACGACGAGCATCGTCTAACAAACCACCCTGAGAAATGCAAATTCTAGCTTCGTGTGCATCAAAATCTTGCTTTTGTAAAAACTCCACATCATTGGTTGCCACCAAAGGAATATCAAGCGCTAAACCAAGCTCAATACAAAGATGTAAATGGCGCTCATCATAAACTCGACCAGTACGTTGCACGCCTAAATAAAAACGATCACCAAAAACCTTTTGCCAAGCCTTGGCCTGTTGAGTGGCCTCAGGAATTTGGTTGTTAATTAAATGCTGTGCCACATCACTACGTACTGGCAAGGCAATCAAAATCAAACCCTGATGACTCTAAAATTCTATTTGAATTATACACATGTTATGTTGAAACATCAAATTCTGAAAAGAAAATTGAATGTCTAGAAAAATTATGTTCCCTTTTACCTGATGATTTTTATCCTCCTCAACAACTAGCAGATATTTATCTAAATGAATTAAATGATGAAAATAAGGCAAAATTTTATCAAAATA
>CAZKWW010000001.1:32260-33049 GCA_964556635.1 uncultured Candidatus Ruthturnera sp. | reverse complement strand
TTGGCATACCCTTGGGCGGTTGTTCGCGTAACAAAGTATATGGCCGAAACAATTGGCATTACCAACACTGAACATCTAGATCAATTCATATCACAACAACAAGAAAGGCAGTCGGCATTAGGGGATGAGATGGGTGATGCATTTGATGTTGATGCAGGTATAGACTTTTAAATGGCGACCGGTTATTGGCACGCTCCTAATAACGCCAAGAGAGGCACTGCAAGTATTAGCAGAGTAAATAGCAAGATTCTCTTGTCTGTCGATGGACAAGAGCCAGTAATTATTAATATTTCAGATCTTGTTTTAAGTGATAGAGTTGGGTCTGCTAACCGCAGAATCACTTTTTCTGATGGCTCAGTTTTTGAAACACAAGACAATGATGCGATTGATATTCTATTTAATAGCAAGAGTCGCATTCATAATTTAGAGCGTAAGTGGAAATGGGCGGTTTCAGCAATTATATTATTTCTTGTTATAGGGCTTGCAGTAGTTCGTGTGGGGCTTCCATGGGCAAGTAAAGAAATTGCATACGCGTTGCCGATTTATGTCAATGAAAAATTGTCTGAAGGCACGCTTGAATTTTTAGATGAATATCTACTTGATGAGAGTGACTTATCTCAAGTACAGCAAGATGAGGTATATAGAAACTTTCACAAGTTGATTGGTTCCTTGGGAGATAAAGAGTTTAACTATAGGCTTCATATTAGAAAGATGGGTCAAGAGTCTAATGCTTTTGCTCTTCCTTCAGGAGAAATTATTCTGACAGATGAGTTGATAAAAACCGCAGAA
>CAZKWW010000001.1:27710-32250 GCA_964556635.1 uncultured Candidatus Ruthturnera sp. | reverse complement strand
AGAAAATAAAGAGCAAATTGACTCAATACTGCTACATGAAATTGGCCATGTTAAATATCGACATGGATTACAACAGGTGATACATTCATCTTTAATATCAATAGCCATTAGCATGATGACCAGTGATCTAGCTGTACTTGAAGACTTGTTAGTTGTTATGCCTGTATTTTTAGTCGAAAGTAACTATTCTCGTTCCCATGAATACGAGGCCGATAATTTCCTCTTTGATAAGATGATAAAGCTAGACATGGACCCGATTCACTTTGCGAATATTTTGGATAAAATTACCAAAGATGATGGAATTGATGATGATTTAGAGAGGTCTATAAAGTATTTTTCTTCACATCCAGAAACACTGGAGCGCATTAACAATGCCAAGAAACAATCCAAACAATTTAGACTAGGTAATTAACTATTTTTAGGAGCAGAAAAATGTATAAAAAATCAATGATTAATCTATTAGTAAGCCTAACAGTCGGTTTAAGTATTGTTTTCTCTTCTGTTGTTTGGGCTAAAAATCCAAATATGGCAGTTAGCAAGAGAGACAGCAATGGCGACGGAAAAGTTAGTTTTGACGAGTGGGAGAAACCAGAATTTGTTTTTAATAAAATTGATTTTAACGGTGATGGGTTTTTAACCGCTGACGAATTTGCTAAAAAATGGGGTATATCCATGCCTGGAGCACCAAACGGCAGTGCTGATATTGGAACTCTAGATGAATCTGGATTAATTATTGCTGATGTGCATATGCATCCAATGGATCAAAGCCCTATTGAGCAACTAACCTGGATGAATAGAAACGGCGTGAAATGGGCCGGACTAGGGTCAATGAGTGAGTTTAGTAGAGAGAATTTTTCAAAAGTGATGAAAAAGAGGTATATCCCTTTTGGTGGCCAAGGGGATATGCACAGAATTTATATCCAATACGGCCTGGCAGATATTGAAGATGAAAACAATGAAATATTTCAATCAATGATGCGAGAGTTAGAACAGCAGTTTGAAAATGGTGAAATCAAAGGAGTGGGCGAAATATTTGCTAATAATAGAACCACAAATCCAAAACCCAACATGAGGCGCAAGACCCGAATTGATGCCCCAACTTATCGAGCCATATTGGATTTAGTAGAAAAATATGGCGGCGCTATGTCAATGCATGTTCAGTGGGATAGTGACTCAATTGAACAGCTTGGAATATTGGCTGACCATAATCCGAACGGCAATATTATCTGGGCGCATTGTGGCAATGATGGAACTGCTTATGAGGTGCGTAAAGTGCTAAAAAAACACATAAATATTTATTGCGATCTTTCTGCTAGAAGTAGGCCAAAACTATCAGATTGGGTGGAAAATAAAAGACCTCAGGCGGAAATTTTTACTTCGTATAACTTAAATAGCGGTTGGAAAGATTTAATTGAAGAAATGCCGGATCGTTTTATGGTGGGAACGGATACCAAAACTGAAAGTCATTATGATCAAGGGATTGAAACCATTAGAAATGGGCTTCTAGCAATTTTAAGTCAAGCAACGGCAGAAAAGGTTGCTTATAAAAATGCCCAAAGGTTATTAGACCTGCACTAAGTTTGTTTTTTAGTAGGACGTTGCCAGTTTTTCAAGGTAGTTTGTTTAGAGCGGCTCAAACCCAGCTGATCTTCTGGTACGTCTTTGGTGATGGTAGAGCCTGCGCCAATGGTGGCATTTTTACCGATAGTAACTGGTGCGATCAGTTGTGTGTCTGAGCCGACGAATGCGCCGTCTTCAATGGTGGTTTGGTGTTTGTTGGCACCATCGTAATTACAAGTGATGACGCCAGCACCGATATTAACCTCAGCGCCCATGGTGGTGTCACCCACATAACTTAGGTGTGAGACTTTTGAGCCTTTGCCAATGGTGGATTTTTTCACCTCAACAAAATTACCAATTTTTGCATTCTCGCCAATATTTGCCTGTGGGCGAATACGTGCGAATGGGCCGATAGAAACGCCGTCGCCAATGATGGCATCTTCAATGACTGAATTTGGCAATATGGATACATTATTGCCAATCGCGGTATTTTTAATAATGCAATTCGGTGCGATACTTGTGTTGTCACCCAGTGTGACTTCACCTTCAATCACCACGTTCACATCGATTTCGCAGTCTTGACCAAAGCTTAAACCACCTCGGCAATCAAACCGAGCAGGGTCTTTTAGCATTAAACCTTGTTGCATAAACTGTGTTGCTTGGTTTTGTTGGAAAGTTCTTTCTAATTCTGCCAATTGTACTTTATCGTTCACACCAGCTACCTCAAATTCGTTGTCTGTAATGACGGATGCGATGGTCTTACCATCATTTACAGCCATTGCAATAATGTCGGTTAAATATAACTCACCTTGGGCGTTGTTAGAATCTAAGCCGTTTAAGTAAGTTTTTAATAAGCCACTATTAACTGCCATAATACCGGTATTCACTTCACAAATTTCTAGTTGTTCAGCAGTTGCATCTTTTTGTTCAACAATGGCTTGGATTTGGTTGTTGTGTCTGATGATGCGGCCATAGCCCGTAGGGTTGTCAAGTATGACGGATAATAACGCCACGCCATTTTGTTGTGCTTGAGTGACTAGATCGCCTAGTGTGTCTCGTTCGATCAGTGGTACATCGCCATATAACACCAAAGAAATTGAATCATCATTAATATGCGGCATGGCTTGCTGTACTGCATGGCCGGTACCAAGTTGCTGTGCTTGTTCTACCCAGTTAATAGCATCATCATTAATCGTGTTGCGGACTTGGTCGCCACCAAAGCCATAAACCACATGTACTGTTGAGCATAGTTGTTGTGCTTGTGTAAGCACATGGCCAAGCAGGGTTTTGTCTGCAAGCGTTTGTAAGACTTTTGGCTTTGAAGAATTCATGCGTGTGCCTTTGCCCGCCGCAAGAATAATGCCGTGAATTTGGGTCATAATAAAGCTTTAGAAATCTTCAACAATGGGGTTCTGATCAAGATAAGTCTGCGTCACACCAGGAACAATAAAGCTGATTGTTCCCATGACTTGTCCGTCTTTTCGGCCAACATTATAGGTGGCGGCTCGCATGTGGATTGGTGCATCTTTAAAAATCTCACTGAAGTTACGCGCTTTGCGTGACTGTACTTTAAACTCTTCTTTGCTAATGAAAGTGTATTTGATACTGTGTTTTTGATAGGCCTTATTTTCAAAATCAGCAATCAGTTTGGTGAAGTCATTTTTGGCGAATGTATTGCCACTAAGTTCGATAATGTCTAAGCGTTCTTTGCCATCTTCAATCAGCACCAAATCAAATTGAGTTTTCATTACATAAAACATTTTTTTGATTTTGCTCACATCTTTTAGTGGCATCATCAGCACGATAGAAACCAAGCGATCGTTTAAAAAGCGAAAAGCAATTTCGGTATTCTCGCCTGACAACGAGTGATTTTGCATGCATAAGGTACCTTGTTCGTATTTGGCAGAGCAGTCTTCTAATGTATGTGCTTTTTGTAAAAAGGTTTTAGGCATGCCGACAATATATTGCTTATACAGGCGAATTTGATCAGCGGCAATGCCAGTAGTGCTCAGCAATAAGAACAAACTAAGTAGTATTAAACGTTTCATAACTGTTTGGCTAAATTGATTACTTCCTATTATAAGAGGACTTGGTATAAAAAATACAATAAAATCAAACACCATGAGCGATTGTTGTTATCACTGTGGATTGCCTGTAACTCGTATCAATAGAGTTGAGGCGGTTATTAAAAAGACCGAGCAAGATTTTTGTTGTGCGGGCTGCGCTAGCGTGTGTCAAACCATTCATGACAGTGGCTTAGGTGCATTTTATGATCAACAAACCTCGTCACTTTTGCCTGCGGTTGATCTAGAGTATCCACTAGAGTTTTATGATGCGATTGCTTTTCAACAGCCATTTTTAGAATCTTCTGATCCGGGTACTAAAACCATTACTCTAATTAGTGACACCATTCATTGCGCCGCTTGTGTTTGGCTAATTGAGCGTGCGCTTAATGCAATGGATGGGGTTGTGTGGGTGCGTGTTAATTTAACGGATAAACGCATTCGAATTCGTTGGGAAGATGAAAAAATTAATCTATCATCAATAATGAAAACATTGGCTGATTTGGGTTATGCGGCGATGCCGTATGAGCAAAATGTGGCCGAAGTTAAGCAGCAACGTAAAAACAAAGCCATGCTTTATCGCATTGGTTTTGCTGGCTTTACCATGATGAATCTTTTATGGATTTCAATCGCTTTATACACTGGCGCCAGCGGTGGTGAATATCATCAATATTTTCAGTGGTTAGGCTTTGCCTTGGCAACCCCTACTTTGTTTTATGCAGGTTATCCGTTTTTAAAAAATGCTTATTTCGGCATTAAGAATCGTTATATGAATATGGATGTGCCGATTAGTATTGGTGCATTGGTGACTTATTTTTATTCGACTTATGTGTTTTTGGGTTTTCCCGGAAAGGCGAGGGGGATTTTTCCCCCGGGGGTTAATTTATTTTTGTGATTTTGCTTGGTCGTTTCCGTGG
>CAZKWW010000001.1:0-27700 GCA_964556635.1 uncultured Candidatus Ruthturnera sp. | reverse complement strand
TTCGACTTATGTGCTGCTTGGGTTTTCTAGCAAAGGCGAGGTGTATTTTGATACGGTGGTTAATTTTATTTTTGTGATTTTGATTGGTCGGTACTTAGAGTCATCGAGCAAAAAATCAGCTTTATCAGCTTCTACCAGTCTACAACAATTACAACCAAAAATCGCGCTAGTAAAAACAGCAGATGGCGAATTCATTAAACCGATTAGCGCTATTGAGATTGGCGATGTTGTTGTTATCAAACCAGGGGAGCGTATTGCGGTTGACGGTGTAGTGCGTTTGGGCACTGGTGAGATTGATGAATCTTTGCTTAGTGGAGAATCGTTGCCAGTGAGTAAACACAAGGATGATGATGTATTTGCTGGCACACTTAATATTAATGGTAGTTTTGAAGTTGAAGTAACACAATTGAGTAAACGCTCAACACTTGCGCAGATTCTTGACTTGGTAGAGAATACGCGCGCCAATAAAAGCCGACTTGTGTGCACGATTGATCGCATCATTCCCTATTTTGTCTGGACGACATTGTTATTAGCAAGTGCGACATTTATTTATTGGTCGCCAACTGATTTTGATTTGGCATTGCTTAGTGCCACGAGTGTGCTTATTATTACTTGCCCTTGTGCGTTTGGTCTAGCTACACCGATGAGTATTGCTGTTGCTAGTGGTGCAGCGGCAAAACGTAATATCCTTATTAAAAACGGCGATGCGCTCGAAGTGCTAAGCAAAGCAGAACATGTTGTATTTGACAAAACTGGCACTTTAACTTTAGGTACGCCAAAGGTGGGTAGGGTTGTCAGCGAGATGGAGCACAATACATTGCTGGGTATTATGAGCGCCATTGAAAAACATTCTGAACATCCTTTGGCCAGAGCTATTGTTAACCATTGTGCTGAGCTGGGCATTGATAAAACTGCCAGTGAATTTGAGACTTCACCGGGCTTAGGTGTATCTGCTATTGTTGATGGCAAGCGTTATTGGGTAGGCAGTTTGCGTTATTTGTCAGATCGTGATCATCAAGAATTGCTTGAACAAGCCAACACCTTAGAGCAGCAGGGTCACAGCTGTGTTTGGTGTGCAGATGAGCAAGAAATTTTGGGCTTTATAACACTAAGTGACCCTATCAAAGAAGATGCAAAAGCAGTTATTGCTCAGTTGAAAAAACTAGGGAAGACCATCACCATGCTCAGTGGTGATAGCAACCAAGTTGCAACGTCAGTGGCCAAAAAAATAGGCATTGAACGAGTAGTTGCAGGCGTATTGCCAAGTGACAAAGCCCAGCATATCCAAAACTTGCAACAAGATGGTTTGGTATTGATGGTGGGCGATGGTATTAACGATGCGCCAGCGCTCACGCAAGCAGACGTGAGTATTGCGATTGGCTCTGGTGCTGATGTGTCAGTCGATAGTGCTGATGTGGTGGTTTTAAAAACAACGCTTAGGCCTATTGTTGAAGCGATTAAACTCTCAAAACGCACACAAGTAACCATTAAGCAAAACGTTGTTTTTGCTTTGTCTTATAACGCGTTTATGGTGCCATTAGCAATGATGGCCAAGGTTACCCCATTATTCGCCGCGATTGTAATGCCAATTAGTTCAATCATTGTGATTGCCAATGCAGCAAGACTGAGAAAAAAATAAGCACGATTTGTAAGAATAGTATATAATTCCCCCTCTTTGAGATTTACACAAACGTTATAAACATGAAAACAGATATTCACCCTAATTACGACGCTGTAAAAGTTGTATGTTCTTGCGGCAATACTTTTGAGTCGCGCTCAACCATTGGTAAAGAAGAATTACACTTAGATGTGTGCTCTAGCTGCCACCCTTTTTACACAGGAAAGCAAAAAATTATGGATACTGCTGGTCGTGTTGAGAAGTTTAAATCACGTTACGCTTCATTCAAGCGTTAAACACCAAGCATTCAATAAAAAGAGCCACTTATGTGGCTTTTTTTATGCCCGATTGCATGGGTGTTTAAGGCAAAAATCGTTATAATCATTGCACTATTAATTTTTTAACCAAATACTCTATGTCGTTCGACTATATTAACGCCTTATTAAAGCAACCAACAACACGCACCCCTATTTGGGTAATGCGCCAAGCAGGCCGTTATTTGCCTGAGTATCGCGCCACTCGAAAAAAAGCAGGTGATTTTATGAGTCTGTGTAAAAATCCACAGCTTGCTTGTGAAGTAACCATGCAACCAATTGATCGATTTGACCTTGATGCGGCGATTTTATTTTCTGACATTCTAACCATTCCTGATGCCATGGGCTTAGGTTTGTATTTTAGTGAAGGCGAAGGGCCAAAATTTGAACGTCCTATTCAAACATTAGCGGATATTGAAGCGATTCCATCAGACGTTAATAATGACCTGGCTTATGTATTTGACGCAGTATCAACGATTAAAACAGCATTGGGCACACGTGCACCACTGATTGGTTTTAGTGGCAGCCCTTGGACACTCGCTACTTATATGATTGAGGGCGGTAGCAGTAAAACCTTTGCCAAAACTAAAGCCATGCTCTTTAACGACCCACAAATATTGCATTTATTATTAGATAAATTAGCCGACAGCGTGATTGCTTATTTAGATCAACAAGTACTCAGTGGTGCAGATAGTTTGATGGTGTTTGATACTTGGGGCGGTGTGTTATCTAAATCTAATTACTTAGATTTTTCGCTAAGCTACATGTCAAAAATTGTGAATGGTGTTAAGACAAAACATCCAAAGACACCGATTACTTTATTTAGTAAAAATGGCGGTAAGCATCTGAATGAAATTGCCAACACTGGCTGTGATGGCGTGGGTATTGATTGGACAGTTGAGCTTGGTGAGGTTGAGCAGAAAATTGGCGACAAAGTAGCAATCCAGGGTAATCTAGATCCTGCTGTTATGTACGCAACTCCTGATATTGTGAGAGCAGAAGTGAAAAAAGTATTAAGCCAGTTTAAAGGCGACACAGGTCACATCTTTAATTTAGGTCATGGTATCACCCCAGATGTTGATCCTGAGAATATGAAAGTGCTGGTCGATAGCGTGCACGAATTTAGCGCCAAGTCATAGTGTGATACAATCTTAGTTATGTCTAGAATTACAACAGTTTTTAATCAATTAAATGAAGCCGGCACCAAGGCTTTTATTCCGTTTATTACTGCGGGTGATAGCGGTTTAGATAATACTTTTGATTTAATGCAAACCTTGGTTGATAGTGGCGCTGATGTGATTGAACTGGGCGTACCATTTTCTGATCCGATGGCCGATGGCCCGATGATTGCCAAGTCGCATGAGCGCGCTGTAGCTGATGGTGTTAGTTTGCACGATGTGCTTGATTTAGTCAAAAAATTTAGACAAACCAATGACACCACTGCCATTGTTTTGATGGGTTATTTGAATCCAATTGAGGTTTTCGGCTATCAAGCTTTTGCCGATGCAGCAAGTAAGAGCGGTGTAGACGGCGTATTAGTGGTTGATATGCCACCAGAAGAAGCACATGATTTAAAACGATGTTTAGGCGGTGTTGATATTGATTTTATCTTTCTGGTGGCGCCGACTACCACCAATGATCGTTTAGAATTTTTGGCCAATGTTGCCTCAGGTTTTGTTTATTTTGTCTCGCTTAAAGGGGTAACAGGTGCCGGCCATATTGATGTTGATGCAGTCAATACCAACATGGCTAGAATTCGCCAATTTATTGATTTACCAGTAGGTGTTGGCTTTGGTATTAAAGATGCTACCACTGCCAAGGCGGTTTCTGCCTCAGCTGATGCGGTAATTGTTGGCTCGTCTCTGGTTTCATTTGTTGAGCAATATGCCGCAGATAGGGATAAAATGTTAGCAAGTATTGGCGCATTGTCAGCTGAAATTTCAGCTGCCGTAAAATAAGGGATCTATTATGAGTTGGCTGGAAAAAATATTACCTTCAATTACCAATGTTGTAAAAAAGAACATTCCTGAGGGCTTGTGGAGTAAATGCCCCAAATGTGAATCTACATTATACGAAGAAGAGCTCAAAGAGCAAACTTATGTGTGTCCAAACTGTGATCACCATATGCGTATTTCTGCCAGAGTTCGGCTAGAAAGTTTTTTAGATATTGATGGCCAAGAAGAAATTGGTGCTAATTTGGTTGCGGTTGATCCGTTAAAGTTCAAAGATCAAAAAAAATACAAAGACCGTTATTCACAAGCACAAAAAAACACCGGTGAAAAAGATGCCTTAGTGGTTAAAAAAGGCACCTTAAATGGCATGAGCGTCGTGGCTGCGGCATTTGAGTTTAAATTTATGGGCGGCTCAATGGGTTCTGTCGTCGGCGAGAAATTTGTACGCGCCGCACAAGAAAGTATCCGTACTAATTCCCCACTGATCTGTTTTTCAGCTTCTGGCGGTGCGCGCATGCAAGAAGGCTTGTTTTCTTTAATGCAAATGAGTAAAACTGCCTTGGTATTAAAACAACTTAGCGATAAGAAAATCCCATTTTTCTCTGTTCTAACTGACCCAACCATGGGTGGTGTGTCTGCTAGTTTTGCTATGTTGGGCGATATCCATATTGCCGAGCCAAACGCACTGATTGGTTTTGCTGGCCCACGTGTGGTAGAGCAAACAGTGCGTGAAACACTACCTGAAGGTTTTCAACGCAGTGAATTTTTGCTTGAAAAAGGCGCAATAGATCTAATTGTGCACCGTAAAGACTTGCGTAATAAAGTACATCAGCTATTACAAGCATTACATGGCTAAATACAAACTGCTGTACAAACTCACCCACTCAAACGGTGCGGTGGCTGATGAAGCGCTTGATACTCCTTTTGAATTTGAGCTTGGCGATGGCCAGCTTGATCCTTGTTTGGAGTCTTGTGTAGAAGAGGCAACAGTTGGAAAGCTACAAACCTTTTTACTTACTTCCGAAGAAGCTTTTGGTGGCATTTATGATGAGGCAATTCAAGTGATGAATCGTGCCGACTTTCCTGAAGACATGACCATAGAGGTAGATGCTGCTGTTGAATTTGAAACACCAACGGGTGATTCTTATGTGGGCTGTATTGATAAAGTTGATGGCGATGAAGTCACGGTCAATTTTAATCACCCTTTAGCGGGTTGTGATGTGTCGTTCCAAGTAGAAGTCCTCGAGAAAAACTAATGAGGGTTTTATTGGCCAATCCTAGAGGATTTTGTGCCGGCGTTGATCGTGCAATTGAAATTGTTGAACGTGCGATTGAGCGACATGGCGCGCCTATCTATGTGCGCAATGAAGTGGTTCACAATAAATTTGTGGTGGAAGATCTTAAAGCTAAAGGCGCTATTTTTGTAAAGGAAATAGCTGAGGTGCCTGCAGGTGAAGTGGTGATTTTTAGTGCCCACGGGGTGTCTCAAGCGGTACGGCAGCAGGCAAATCAAATCGGTGCAACGGTTTATGATGCTACTTGTCCACTAGTAACGAAAGTGCACAAAGAAGTAGCGCGCAAACAAAAGCAAAACCACAAAGTGATTTTGATTGGCCATGAAGGGCACCCAGAAGTAGAGGGCACTCTAGGCCAGTCAAGTGAAGGCACGAGTGTTGAGCTAATTGAAACTGTGGATGATGTCAATCAACTAAACCTGAATAATGAGCATTTGTCTTACACAACCCAAACTACGTTGTCGGTTGACGATACACAGCAGATTGTGGATGCGCTTAAGGATAAATTTCCTGATATAAAATCACCAAAAAAAGACGACATTTGCTATGCCACACAAAACCGACAAGATGCAGTTAAAGTCTTAATGCAAAATTCTGAGGTGTTGTTGGTGCTAGGCTCTAGCAATTCTAGCAACTCAAATCGTTTGCGTGAGATTGCCGAAAAACTCAATAAAAATGCCTATTTAATTGACGGCGCAGATGAAATACAAGCAAGCTGGCTAGAAGGCGTGAATACTGTCGGTGTCACTGCTGGCGCCTCAGCGCCTGAGGTATTGGTGCAAGAGGTGGTTAACTATTTATTTGATCATGGTGCAAGCGAAACCATTGAAGTCAGTGGCACACAGGAAAACGTTCATTTTCCAGTACCAGAAGAATTAAGATGACATAGGCCTTGCCTATGTTGGGTTAAAAATTAGGAAAAAAAATTATGTCAAAAACAGCACTTATTTGCGGCTCTTATGCCTTCGATTCAATTATGGTGTTTCAAGATCAATTTAAAAATCATATTTTGCCTGATAAAGTACACATGCTAAATATTTCATTTTTGGTGCCAACCATGCGCAAGGAGTTTGGTGGCTGTGGTGGCAACATTGCGTATAATCTTCATTTATTAGGGGCTAGTTCTGTGCCAATGGCCACTGTGGGTGAAGACTTTGCGCCATACATGAAATGGATGGAAACACACCACATGAACACCACACACATGAAAGTTATCGAAGGTGCTTATACTGGGCAGGCATTCATTACCACTGACATGGATGACAACCAAATTACCGCTTTTCATCCAGGCGCGATGAGTGACTCTCACCAAAACAAAGTCAGTGATGCCAGCGTGGTAGATATTGGTATTGTTTCTCCCGATGGTCGTGACGGTATGATTGAGCATGCTGCGCAGTTTGCTGATGCCAATATCCCCTTTATGTTTGATCCGGGTCAGGGCATGCCAATGTTTTCAGGCGAAGAGCTGACAACGTTTGTCAAGCAAGCGACTTATGTGGCGGTGAATGATTATGAATCACAAATGTTGCAAGACAAAACCGGGCTTGATCTTGAAGCCATTGCTTCAATGGTGGATGCGCTGATTATCACCAAAGGTGGCGAAGGTAGTGAAATTCATACTGCTGGCGAGGTGATTGCTATTGCACCGGCTAAGGCAGACGCAACACAAGATCCAACCGGTTGCGGCGATGCTTATCGCGCAGGTTTGTTGTATGGTTTGATGAATGATATGGATTGGAAAACCACTGGCCAACTGGCAGGGCTATTAGGTGCAATTAAGATTGCCCATTTAGGTACGCAGAATCATCAATTTGATATAGATAAAATAGAAAAACTATACCAACAAAATTATGGTGAGCCTTTATTTTAAGTTGTTATTGTTTTAGGTAATAAAAAAGCGCCAATTGGCGCTTTTTTATTAATGAAGTAATGGTTTTTAGTTAACCGCTTCTTTCAATGCTTTACCTGCTTTAAAGGCTGCCACTTTGCTTGCTGCAATCTGGATAGTTGCACCAGTTTGTGGGTTGCGGCCTGTACGTGCTGCACGATCTCTAACAACAAAGCTACCAAAGCCTGTTAGTTGTACGCCATCACCTTTAGCCATAGCGCCAGTAATTGCATCTGTTGTTGCGTTTAATGCACGAGCTGCATCTGCTTTAGAAATTCCTGCTTCTGATGCAATTGCATCAATTAATTCTGATTTGTTCATTTTATATTTATCCTATTTGTTGAATTAAGGTCCTGGGAATTAGCAACTCATTTTTCTAAGGAGAGAGACAAGTATTTTTTCTAATCCCCAAGATTGGTTTATTATAGCATGCATTTTATTGATATATATATATATAACTTTTACAATAAGAAACTTGATGTACGGATCTTCTATTAAGGAGAGAAGATAAAAAACAGTATTTTTTATAACCCACACACCAAGGTTGCCATGAATTATAACACTATCTTTAGTAAAAATATATTTTTATGATATACACTTAATGATTATTTATTATATAATCTAGTCAGGTTGAAACTATTTTTAAAAGACATGGAAGCATTAGAAAGGCTATTTAAGTTAAGAGAAGCACTACATGAGCAAGAAATAGCACTTGGTATTCAAGACTATTCTGAGATTGAGCGCAGTATTCTGGAATTTGTGAGCAATCAAAAACAAACCACCATTTCTGATATTTTGAAGCATCCGTATTTTTCAAAAATTTCATTATCAACCGTTAATCGTGTGGTAGCTAAGTTATTATCAATTGGTGCGATTAAGTCACAACAAGCAGAAGACGACAAGCGTAAGATGTATTTGTCTTTTTGTTTAGACAACTAATCAATATAAAAACTAGAGGGGATTTTTATGAGCGTATTAAAAAAATTATTTGAGTTAAGAGAGTCGTTAGACAACTACGAGCGTGAGTTAGGCTTTGACCAACTTTCAGAAGTAGAAAAAGCCGTGTTAGAATTTATCATGCATCAAAAAGATGCAACGATTACAGCGGTGACTAAAAACCAATATTTTGCTAAATATTCGTTATCTACCATCAAAAGAGCCGTCGGTGTTTTATTGTCTAACGACATTATCACCGCCACACAATCAAGCGCTGATAGACGCGCAATGATCCTGACTTATAACAAGTAGTCAGCCGTAAAAAATTAACAATAAAATGCTAATCGCCTATAGGCGAAAGGCCTATTTGTAATAAGAAGAAAAGCCATATATGGAACAACACAAGTCATTGATCATTAATAACTTAATCGCCTTTTTGGCGATTTTTTTGGCTTCTGTTGCCATGAAGTATCTTTCAAATTTTGATGTAGAAGTTGGTACGTATTTGTATTTACCGATTGGTGCAAAAATTTTGGTGTTTTTATTATTTGGTCGTCAAGTGTTGACCGGCGTGATGGCCAGTTGTGTTTTTTGTGGTGTTGTTTTATTTAGCTCATGGGGTGGTAATTTTGCTTGGGGTGCTGTGGGCGCTTTGATGGGTGCGCTGGCACCGCTAATTTCAATGTGGTTTATACAAAAGCTTAAGATGGTTGATTTTTCTGAGTTAAAAAATATTAATTTCAGACATGTTTTGTTCTTGATTTTTGTCACTGCTATTATTCATGCGCTATCAAGATTTATAATTTATGCTAAGAGTGAAGTCTTTAGCATCAATCCAATAGATTTCTTATCACACTACTTGGTAGGCGATATGATCGGCGGTATCGTAGTGATTTGGACAGTATTAAAATTATTGCCTTTTTTTGTATCAACGCCAACACCAAGCCTTAACAAAGTTTGATATTTAGCGTTTATTTTATAAAAACGCATCCCCCCCCACTTACCTAAGCGCTATCGTATATAATGGTTGCTTATGAATATTAAGCAATTTATCTCTCACAGTTTCATTGCACTGATGATGGTAGCGCTATCTAGAGTGCTCATCTCTGGGCTGGATAGCACAGACTTTGTGATTGGCAATTACTTATGGCTACCAATTGGTGCGGCTATTTTGTCGTATTTACTGTTTGGCTTTAAAGTTTTCCCAGGTGTGTTATTGGGTTATTTGATTGCCGAAGTATTGATTGAAGGCGGTGTGGTTGATATTAGTCAAAGAGAGGTTTTGAGTAGAACCATGTCGAGCTTAGCGCCAATGATGGCAATCAGTATTATGCGTTTATTTAGCTTGTCTAACTTTTTTGATGAAGACAAAATCAACATTGGCCATATTGTATTCTTAGTATTGCTCTCAGCGGTCATTAGCACACTGTTAAAAACCTTCTTTGTGTATCAAACAGCCGAAAAATTCTTAGCTGATCCAGTTGGTCATATTGGCTCTTACTTAGTAGGCGATATGATTGGCGGTATTGTCTTTATTTATATCGGTATTAAGGTTTTTGCTGCATTTTTTGCTAAGAAATAAGTCAATTTAGCTTTTTTAGCAAATTTTCAACTAACTCAATACGTTCAATGTCTTCCGGCATGGTTTGCTTGATAATCAACTGGTTTTGACCCTTTAATTGATAGGTTTGGGGCTGTTTTTGTACTAAATTGATGATTTTTATTGGCTCAACCGTGGTTTTATCAGCAAAAGTGAGGTGCGCTTTATCATCATAGATTGAAATTTTATCAATTCCGATTTTTTCCGAAAAAAGTTTAAGTCTCGTGGCGGCAAATAAGTTTTTGGTTGAGTCTAGCAATAAGCCAAAACGATCAATCATCTCGATTTGTAAGTCTTTGAGTTCGTCGTTATTTTTGGCATTGGCAATACGCTTATACAACACTAAGCGCTCGTGCACATCACCAAGATAAGCCTCAGGAATGATACAGCCAAGTCCGGTATCAATTTCGATTTCATGATTGATTGGATCGTCTAAGTTGATTTTTTTGCCAGCGCGCATGGCATCAACCGTGCGCTTGAGTAAATCATGATATAAATTAAAACCAATCTCACTAATTTTGCCCGATTGATTATCACCCAATAAGTCACCCGCACCGCGGATTTCCAAATCATGATTGGCAAGCATAAAGCCCGCGCCGAGCTCTTCTAATGATTCAATAGCCTCTAGGCGTTTTTTGGCATTGGCACTGAGTGATTGATGTGATTTAATCACCAAATAAGCATAAGCTCGATGGTGTGATCGGCCTACGCGACCACGCAATTGGTGAAGTTGCGCTAAGCCAAAGTTTTGCGCATTGTTGATAATGATAGTATTGGCGTTCGGGATATCAATACCCGTTTCAATAATAGTGGTGCACACCAATATTTGAAAGCGCCCATGATAAAAATCTCCCATGATATTTTCGAGCTCGCGTGTCGGCATTTGCCCATGGGCAATACGAACCTTGGTGTTTGGCATGAGTGATTTTAGATTCTCACCCATGTTGTCGATTGAGTCAATATCATTATGAAGAACAAATATTTGCCCACCACGGTGCAGTTCTCGAGAACATGCCTCTTTGATGGTGTCATCATGCCACTCATTAACAAAGGTTTGAATGGCACTGCGCCCTTGTGGTGGTGTGGCGATGACAGACAACTCTCTAAGCGACCCAAGCGCCATATTCAGTGTACGCGGGATTGGCGTGGCGGTCATGGTGAGAATGTCGCTTTGCCCTCTTAATTTTTTTAAGGCCTCTTTTTGTTTAACGCCAAATCGATGTTCCTCATCAATAATCACCAAGCCTAATTTTTGGTATTTGACACTGCCCTGAATGAGTTTGTGTGTGCCGATTACAATGTCAATTTTGCCATCGAGTAGTTGCTGTTTAATTTGTGTTTGCTCTTTGGTGCTTTGAAAGCGTGAGAGTGCGGCAATTTCAATGGGGTAGTTAACAAATCGATCTTTAAAAGACTGATGGTGTTGGTTGGCTAACAGTGTGGTAGGCACTAAGATAGCCACCTGTTTGCCAGACTCTACCGCTAAGAAGGCGGCGCGCATGGCGATTTCAGTTTTACCAAAGCCGACATCGCCACACACCAATCGATCCATTGGTCGTCTGGATTGCATATCAGCCAATACTTCGCCCATGGTTTTGAGCTGATCTGGCGTTTCTTCGAATGGGAAGCTTGATACAAAAGAGGCATAAGCATCGCTTGGCTCTGGAAAGGCAAAGCCAGTTTGTGATTGACGCTTGGCATAAATTTCTAACAGTTCGGCGGCAATATCATGCAATGCTTCATGGGCTTTTTGTTTGGCTTTAGTCCATTGGTTAGTGCCGAGCTTGTGTAGTGGGGCAATGTCTGGTGACGCACCTGAATAACGAGAAATCAAATTCAGTGAAGTCATTGGCACCATCAGCTTGGAGCCGTTGGCGTATTCCAGCATTAGAAAGTCTTGCGCTAGGCTGTCAAAAGTTTGCGTTTTCAAACCTAGATATCGGCCCACACCATAGCTCTCATGCACAATCGGATCGCCGATTTGGATTTCTACTAGGGATTTAATCGCCTCATCAAAATCCTTATGTTTTGCGCGTCGTCGTCTTTGCTGTTTAACCACATCAGCGCCAAATAAATTGACCTCGGTGATAACTGCAATATCTTGAGTGAGTAAGCCTTCACTTAGATTGGCATTAGTGATGCACAAGCGCTGTTCTTGAGCAACAAAGGCTTGCCAATTATTAACTAAGTTTGGATTGCACCCATGGTTGTTGAGCAGATCGCTCAGCACACTCTGTCGACCTTCTGATTCACAAACAATGAGGATTTTCCCACTAAATTTTTTTTCAAAATTTAAAAATTTTGTTAGCGGATTTTTAGCCTGAGCGTCAATATTTAAAGGCGGTAATAATTGGCTAGAAAAATTTAAGACAGCTTGTCTACTTTCAATTTTTGAGGTGCCAATCACCAATTGTTGTTGTTTTTTTAGATTGCTAAATAAATTCTCTTTACTTAAAAATACTTGATCTATTGGCAAAGGCAATCGATCAAGATTGTTGCTGGCTTGTTGATGTCGCTCGCTAATTTGTTCAAAGGTTAGATCAGCAAGGTCGCTAAACCCTTGATGCGTTGCAATAATCGTATCGTTTGGCAGGTAATCGAATAATGTGTTGGTGTGTGTAAAGAATAATGACAGATAAAACTCAATACCACTTGGTAAGCGTGACTCGCTAACCTCGGTGTAGATAAAGTCATCTGTATTATTAAACGTTTTTTGGTAATTTTCTTTAAAAATATCAACACTGCACTTGTCAGTTGCAAATTCTCTAGCGGGAAGTAGGTCAATTTGTTTGACAGTTTCAATAGAGATTTGAGTTGAGGCGTCAAAAGTACGAATGGATTCAATTTCTTGGTCGAATAAGTCGAGTCGATAAGGTGTTTTTGCCCCCATTGGGTAAAGATCAATCAGTGAGCCTTTGATGCTAAACTCGCCGTGCTCCATCACGGTAGTGACACGGTTGTAGCCAATTTTAAGCAGTTGCTCAGTAAAAGAGTCTCTATTGAGATCATCACCTGTTTTTAAACCAAAACTGTATTTTTTGCTAAATTCGATCGGACACAATTGTTGCAATAATGATTCTAGCGTAGTGATAACAATGCCTTTAGTCAAGTTTGGCAATTTGGCCAGTGTGCTGAGTCGGCTCGAGGTAATGTCCGGATGCGGGGAAAAATGATCAAATGCCAAAACTTCCCAGTTATCAAATTTGAGAATATCTAAGTCATCATTATAAAAAATAAGGGATTTGACTAGTTGATCAAAATGTTTAATATCATTAGCAATGACCAAAACCACTTGATTTTGCGCTTTGGCAAACTCAAGTAGTGCAAGTGCCTGCGCACTCCCATAAAGTGAGCCCCAATAAAATTTTTGTCCAGATTTAAACGGTGTAGAATCCTGCGAATAAAGTTGTGGCATTAGGGATTTTCTAGGATATCCACACCTTCGTTTTCTAGCATTTTGATTAGTTGAATCAGTGGCAAGCCAATTAGTGTATTTGGGTCATTACCCTCTAGGCGCTCAAAAAGGCTAATGCCGAGTGCTTCAGATTTGAAACTACCGGCACAATTATAAGGTTGTTCCTTTTTTAGATAATTGTCAATTTGTTGAGTGCTTAAGGTTTTAAAAACCACCTTAAATGGCTCAACAATGGTTTGAATGTTGCCGCTATTTGTATTTAAAAGTGACAAACTAGTAACGAACGTAACTGTATTTCCAGAACTTTGCTGAAGTTGTTTTATCGCACTTTCATGCGTGTGTGGCTTGGTTAGGATCTTGTCATCAGCTTGTGCGCCACTACCGAGTGTCGCTACTTGGTCTGAGGCGATAATTAGCCCGCTTTGAGTTTTAGCAACTTCATGTGCTTTTTCTTCGGCTAAGCGATAGACCAGTTGTTCTGGTGTTTCGCCATCAATACGTGATTCATTAATATCAGGCGTCTGTATTGAAAACTCTAGCCCAAGCTTAGTAAGCAGCTCTTTTCGAAAAGGTGACGATGAGGCAAGAATTAATGACACGAGTGATACCGGTATTTGTAAAATAGGATTCATTTTACTTTATTCGAACTTCTTCTATGCGATTATCAATTATTGTGGCAATGGATGACAATCAGCTGATTGGAAAAGACAACGCCTTGCCTTGGCATCTGCCCGCTGATTTGGGTTATTTTAAAAAAACCACCACGGGAAAAACTGTACTGATGGGGCGTAAAACGTATGAATCAATTGGTTTTCCATTGCCAAATCGTCGCAATGTGGTGGTTAGCCGTAATACCGATTTTGAGGCACAAGGTTGTGAAGTAGTAGGCAGTATTGATGCTGCACTTGAGCTATCTAAGGATGATGATGAAGTGATGGTGATGGGCGGCGCTTCGTTTTATGAGCAAATGCTACCGAGTGCTGATAGACTTTATATTACTCAAATTGAAGGCGAGTATGAAGGGGATGCACATTTCCCTAAATTTGATCGATCTGAATTTAGGGAAATTAGCCGTGAATCACATACGCCGGATGAAAAAAATCCTCATACTTATCATTTCACTATTTTAGAAAGGAATTAATCATGTTAAAAGTTACAGTTTTATTATTATCAATGTTGTTGCTTTCTAGTTGTGTGCTCACCAAAGTGGTGACTGTGCCTATGCGTGTTGGTGGTGCGGTTATTTCAGTGATACCCGGTGTAGGCGAAGGTATTGACGAGGCAATTGATGAAACGGCTGATGTGATTGATGCTATTCCGATTTAATTCTATGTCAAACAGTTAATAAAAAGGCTGTATTAACAGCCTTTTTATTGGATTATTTTGTGTTTTGTTGTAAGACGCGTTTAAAGTCTTTTGGCATCACTTTAACAAAGTTTTTAAGTTCGTCATTCCAATGATCAACAATACGTTGCGCCACCAAAGAACCGGTAAACTTTGCATGGTTTGATACATACTGATAAAGCTCTTTTTGTGCCTCATCATCCATCGGATCAAGATCAATCATCACTGGATTTACCATTGACTCAAATGTGTTATTTGGATTATAGATATAAGCAATACCACCACTCATGCCTGCACCAAAGTTACGGCCCACTTCACCTAGGATAATGGCACGACCACCCGTCATGTATTCACAACCATGATCGCCCACGCCTTCAACCACAGCAACTACGCCTGAGTTACGCACACAGAAGCGCTCAGCAACACGGCCAGACAGATACATTTCACCACCGGTTGAGCCATAGCCACAAACGTTACCGGCAATGATTTGCTCATCAGAGACAAAAGTAGAATTTTTTGGTGGATAAACAATCACACGACCACCGGATAAACCTTTACCAACATAGTCATTCGCATCACCTTCAACTTCTAAAGTAATGCCTTGTGCTAAGAACGCACCTAGGGATTGACCAGCAGAGCCTTTAAAATTAATATGAATTGAGCCCTCAGCTAAGTTATTACTGCCACGAGTTTTAACCACGTGTGAAGACAACATTGCACCCACTGCACGATCAACATTAGTAATAATTGCGTCAAATTGTACAGACTCGTCGCCTTCGATCGCAGCCTTTGATTGTTCGATTAAGCTGTTATCAAGTTGTAATTCTAGTTGATGATCTTGCGAGATACTTTGATAAGTGCCAGTATCGGCATTTGGTTTATTTGCGGGTGTTAATAAGGCATCTAAGTTAATTGAGCCTTGTTTCCAGTGATCAATGGCTTTGTCCATCTCTAGCATATCAACACGGCCGATCATCTCATTCACAGTTTTGAAACCAAGCTCCGCCATGATTAGACGTAATTCTTCAGCCACCATAAATAAATAGTTGACGACATGTTCTGGCTTGCCAGTGAATTTCTTACGTAATTCTTTGTCTTGTGTGGCAATACCTACTGGGCAAGTATTTAGATGACATTTGCGCATCATGATACAACCCATGGTTACCAATGGCGCGGTCGAGAAGCCAAATTCTTCAGCGCCAAGTAAAACACCAATGGCGACATCTCGGCCGGTTTTTAATTGACCATCTGTTTGAATTACCACGCGTGAACGTAAGTCATTCATCACCAAGGTTTGATGCGTTTCAGCTAAGCCTAATTCCCACGGTAAGCCTGCATGTTTGATCGAGGTGAGTGGCGATGCACCCGTACCACCATCATGGCCTGCAATCACAATATGATCTGATTTGGCTTTGGTAACACCAGCAGCAATTGTGCCAACGCCCACTTCTGCCACTAGTTTCACACTAATACGAGCAGCAGGGTTTGAACGTTTAAGGTCAAAAATAAGTTGCGATAAATCTTCAATAGAATAAATATCATGATGAGGTGGCGGTGAGATTAAGCCCACACCTGGTGTTGAGTGACGGATTTTGGCGATACCTTCGTCAACTTTGGTGCCTGGTAATTCGCCACCTTCACCTGGTTTTGCACCTTGTGATACTTTAATTTGAATTTCATCAGCATTGTTAAGGTAATCAATAGTCACACCAAAACGACCCGAAGCCACTTGTTTAATCGCACTTCGGCGTGAGTCACCATTGGCATCCGGTGTCCAACGTTTAGAATCTTCACCACCTTCACCGGTGTTTGATTTGCCGCCTAAGCGATTCATGGCAATAGCGAGTGATTCGTGTGATTCAGCAGAGATTGAGCCAAAACTCATCGCACCAGTGGCAAAACGTTTAACGATTTCTTTAGCATCTTCAACCTCGTTAATTGAAATTGAATTACCTTGTTTGAATGACATCAGACCACGCAGTGTACAGTTGCGCGTGCCTTCTTCATTAGAACGTTTAGAAAATGCCCAATAAGCTTCTTCGTCATTGTTGCGAGCGGCGAGCTGCAAGTTGGCGATGGTTTGTGGCTCCCACATGTGTTTTTCACCACCACTACGCCAATGATATTGACCAAGGTTGTCAAGGTCGTTAGTTTGGTAAGCGCTTTGGTGGCGTTTTTCAACCTCAGATTGCAGGACATCAAAACCGACACCTTTAATACGTGACGCAGTCTCGAAAAAACATTTTTCCATGACTTCTGGCGCTAGACCAACCGCTTCAAAAATTTGCGCACCTTTGTATGACTCTAACGTAGAAATACCCATCTTCGCCATCACTTTTAGCATGCCTTTGCCTACACCTTTACGATAAGCTTTGATAATTGCATCATCGCTTTCTATGTCGATCATCTCATCACGACGAGCTTGCCATAGGGCTTCGAATGATAAATAAGGGTTAATGGCATCTGCACCGAAACCAGTTAGCAAACAAAAATGATGCACTTCGCGCGCTTCACCGGTTTCTACAATGATGCCGACCTGAGTGCGCTCATGACTGGCAACTAAGTAGCGGTGTAGTGCTGAAGAAGCCAATAACGTACTGATAGCAGTACGGTTTTCGCCGACATTACGATCAGACAAAATAACCAGAGAGTGGCCATCTTTAATGGCTTGTGAGCCTTGCTGACAAATCTCATCAAGTAATTCTGATACTTTTTTGTTGTCATTGATATCGTAAGTAATATCAATAGTTTTACTGGTCCAACCGCGATGATTGCAGTGACGAAGCGCTGCGGTTTCTTCGTTGGTCAAAATTGGATGATCAATCACCAAACGATGTGCATTTTCTGCACTATTGTTTAGAAGATTGCCTTCAGGGCCAATAGAACAACGTAACGACATCACCACTTCTTCACGGATTGAGTCAATGGCTGGGTTGGTTACTTGTGCAAATAGTTGCTTAAAGTAGTCATAAATAATACGCGACTGATCAGACAAACACGCTAGTGCTGAGTCGTTACCCATTGAGCCGACTGGATCACGAAGTTCGCTAACCAATGGCAAGAGCATAAATTGCAAGGTTTCTGTGCTGTAGCCAAACGCCTTTAATCGATGAATTAAAGACTCTGGGTGAAAGCCGTGTGCCTCAGTTTCGCAACCAAGCTCTGATAGATGGATTTGTTGATCGTTAAGCCAGTCTTGGTATGGATTTTGTGCGGCAAAATCAGCTTTAATGGCTTCATCGTCTACCAGTTCACCTTTGTCAAAATCAACCAAGAACATCTTGCCTGGGCGTAATCTTCCTTTGGTTTTAACATTGTCAGTTTCAACATCAACCACACCCACTTCACTCGCCATAATGACACGATCATCATGCGTTAGGTAAAAACGTGAAGGACGTAAACCGTTGCGATCAAGTACCGCACCAATATAGCGACCATCAGTAAAGGCAATAGAAGCAGGGCCATCCCACGGCTCCATTACATTTGAGAAATATTCGTAAAATGCTTTTTTCTCATCACTCATATTGTCGTCATTTTGCCAAGCTTCGGGCACCATCATTAGTACCGCCTCTTGCAAGGTGCGACCGTTCATCATTAAGAATTCCAACACGTTATCAAAACTACCTGAATCTGATACTTCAGTTTCAATCACCGGTAGTGTTTTGGCTAAGTCGTCTTTAAATAATTCACTTTCTAACGTGCCTTCTCTAGCGCGCATCCAGTTATAGTTGCCCTGGCGAGTATTGATTTCACCATTGTGTGACATATAACGACAAGGCTGAGCCCTATCCCAAGATGGAAAGGTGTTAGTTGAAAAACGTGAATGCACCATCGCCAAATAAGTGGCGTATTCAGGGTTAGATAAGTCAGAATAAAAATCAAGTACTTGTGAACCCATCAACATACCTTTGTAGATAATGACTGTGGTCGATAAACTACAAACATAAAACAATAGTGCTTGAGACAGAGAGGCGTCAGTGCGAATAGCATTTGATGCGTGTTTTCTAATGGTGAATAAGGCGCGTTCAAATGTGGCATTATCAATGCCGTTTGCACCAGTAACAATTAACTGTTTAATAATTGGCTGAGAGGCTCTAGCAGTATGACCGACGTCAGCTTTATCGGCGTCAATTGGTACGTCGCGCCAGCCTACAAGTGTTTGCCCTTCATCTGCAATGGTTTTTTCTAATACATTGATACAATGCGCTCTTTCAGTATCATCTTGTGGCAGGAAAATATTACCTATGCCATAGTTGCCTGGCTCAACATCAACACCAAAATTTGCTTTGATTTCTTTGATAAAAAACGCGTGCGGAATATCGGTTAGAATGCCTGCGCCGTCACCGGTATTAGACTCACATCCACAACCACCACGGTGATCCATACGTGTCAGCATTTCTAACGCATCTTTAGTAATTTGATGTGACGGCTTGCCCTTAATATGGGCAATAAAACCAACACCACAGTTCTCTTTTTCAAAGTTTGGATGGTAAAGACCGTTAGGCTTAGGTAGATGTAATAACTGTTCTTTCATGTGGGTATTGCTTGATAATAATATTCGAAAAAAATCCACTAATTATAACGTAAAACATTGTATGACTGAGCCTCAAATACGTGGCGTTAGTGGTGTTTTTAGCGATATTTTTCGGGTAGAATATTTTTTATTTTTTTAACCTTATTATCCAGATCGATGCTAGCTGTTATTTCCCCGTCTAAAACACAAGATTTTGAGCCGACACAGATTGGTATATTTACACAAACGCGCCAAATTGAGCAATCACAAGTGTTGGTTGATTTACTCAAAGATAAAACCCAAGATGAAATTGCAAGCTTAATGTCAATTAGCGACAAATTATCCAAGTTAAATTTTGATCGATTTCAAGCCTTTAGCACACCATTTACACTGAGCAATGCTAAACAGGCGTTACTAGCCTTTAAAGGCGATGTTTACAATGGTATTGATGCGCCAAGTTTATCGCTTGATGATTTAGAGTTTGCACAAGATCATTTGCGCATGTTGTCTGGTTTGTATGGCGTTATTAGGCCGCTGGATTTAATACAGCCTTACCGCCTAGAAATGGGCACTAAGCTAGAGAACAGCCAAGGCAAAAACTTGTATGAGTTTTGGGGTGATCAAATTTCAAACGTATTGAATGAAGATGAGCCTGAGGTAATTATTAACCTAGCATCTAACGAGTATTTTAAAGGCATTGATAAAAAATCACTCAACGCTAAAATCATTAATATCGCTTTCAAAGAGCTTAAAAATGACACTTATAAAATCATTGGTATTTATGCAAAGCGTGCTCGTGGTTTGATGGTTAATTATCTGGTTAAAAATCGGTTGACCGAGCCAGAATCACTTAAAGGTTTTAATATTGAAGGTTATCAATTTAGGCAAGAGATGTCTGACGAATCAACATGGGTTTTTACTCGCGATTAAACGCACTTACTCCTAAGCAATCTTGTGTGCTTTGCGCAGAAAACGCAAAGTTTTGTGTTTGTCACGAGTGTGAATCTAGCTTTAGTAATCATCAGCCAAGATGCCTGTCTTGTGCGCACCCCATCATAGGAGAGTTAGATTTTTGTGGGCAATGTTTGGCACACGCGCCAGCGTTTAATCGCGCTTATACTTTGTATGATTATCAAGAAGCAATTGCCGATTTAATCAAGGCTTTTAAGTTTGACCATCAGCTATGTATTGGTGATTATTTTTCACATCAATTGTTTGATTTGTACCAGTCTATTATTAGTGAAGATATTCAATATGATGCGATTATTCCCATGCCACTTAGTCGCAATCGAATAACGGAGCGCGGCTATAACCAAGTATTAGAATTGCTAAATGTAATCAGTAAAAAAACCGACACAACAATCGATGCACATAGTGTTGATCGAACTAAAGCCACGCAACCCTTATCAGCGCTAAACCCTGAACAGCGTAGACAGGAAATCAAAGGCGCGTTTAGCGTTAAGCCAATGTCGTATAGCAGAGTTTTATTGGTTGATGATGTGATGACCACAGGCTCGAGTTTGAATGAGTTGGCCTCAACCATATTAAAAAATACAGAGGTGAAATATTGCGACGTGATGACGCTGGCTAGAGCAGAATCTAAATTTAATTAGAACGCACTAACGCCCGCAATACCTTGAGCGCCAATCTTAAGTGTTTTATCTAGATCCTCTAAGCCCATACCGCCTAAAAAATACACAGGGATGTTAAGTTTATTCACGACTTCTTGTGCAGCACCCCAACCGATTGGAACGGTATCAGGATGTGTTTGTGTGGCTTGCACGGGTGAGATAACAATAAAATCCGCACCTATTGCTTGTGCTTTGAGCGCTTCATTGAGATTATGAGTAGAGGCACCGAGTAGCTTACTTTCATCACAAGGTCTTTTATTAAGTTTTAACATCTCGCCCGTGGTAATATGCCAGCCATCACAATAGGTTTCATTAAAGCTTTTGTTGGGTGTATTTAGCAATAACTTGACGTTATTTTGTTTGCATTTGTTGTGAAGTTCTGCAATAAAGTCGCTATCTAGTTCAACTTTACTTCTAAGTTGAATGAGACTAATGTCTTGTGTCATTTTTTTGTCAAATTTCTCCATCCAGTCATTACTTTGGTGGTTACTTGAAGGGGTAATCCAGTATTTGTTTGGTAGAGTGACTGAGTCAATAAAAGCTTTCATAGTGGGTAATAGTTGGTAATTGCATAAGTTTTGTATAGACGACCAGGCAATTTGCTGTCCTTCCATGCCAGTTGGTGTATTTTGATATTCATCAATATTATAAATCGTTAATTCAACTACTCTATCAGTGTAAGTGTGTTGCATTGTTTGATGTAAGCTTAGGTCATTAACCTTAATGCCTAATTCTTCACCAAGTTCTCTAATAAGGGTTTGTTTGGTATTTTCGTCGCCTTCGGTCTTGCCGCCGGGCAACTCCCAAAATCCAGCCATGAATTGATGATCTTGCCTTTTGGCAATGAGTATTTGCTCAGAGTCATTGCGTAAAACACCAACAACTGCCTTGATTATCTTCATTCTAACGACCTAATGGTAAAATGATAGCATTTTAGCATTGAGCAAGCATTTGAACTTAGCGGATAAAATTCAAATATTAAAACCACACGCCATCTTACTCAAAGATAATTTGATGGGTATTGAAAAGGAGGGTTTAAGGGTTTCTAGAAAGGGCGGCATTTCCCAGGCGCCCCATCCAAAGACGTTTGGCTGTGCGCTAACGCACCCTAATATTACTACTGATTTTTCTGAATCGTTGATTGAGTTAGTCACCCCGCCATTGCGTAGTGCTGAATCAGTGTTGTCATTTTTATCAAAAACTCAGCAATACTTATACCATCACTTGCCAAAAGATCAGGGTTTTTGGCCTGCTTCTATGCCTTGTGTGATTCGTGGTGAAACTTACATCCCTATTGCTCAGTACGGTTCAAGCAACCGCGGCATGATGAAAACGATTTATAGAAAAGGCCTAGCCAATCGTTATGGTAGTGTGATGCAAACCATAGCTGGCATTCATTTTAACTATTCATTTTCGGCTGATTTTTTTGAAGCCTATCGAGCTAAAAAAGCACCCAATGCAACCTTGCGAGATTTTACTGATCAAAGCTATATGGGGCTTACTCGCAATGTGGTGCGCTATGGTTGGTTGATTCCATATTTATTTGGTGCATCGCCTTCGGTTTGTAAGTCATTTTTAAAAGGTTACCATCAACATTCGTTAGTTGAGTTTAATGATTCTACTTTATATGAGCCATATGCCACATCACTACGCATGGGTGATATTGGCTATCAAAATTTACGTGAGGATGAGGCTGGTGTTAAAGCCAACTACAATTCCTTGAGTCACTATATTCACAGTCTTAAATCTGGTATGCAAACTTCATGTCGTGAATATGAAGATATTGGGCTTAAAGCACAAGGTGGATACCAACAGTTAAACACCAATATTCTACAAATTGAAAATGAATATTATGCTTCAGTTCGCCCTAAACCGTTGGCATTAGATGGCAAGAAGCCATTGGATGCATTGCAAGACCAAGGCATTGGTTATATTGAATTACGCTCACTCGATATTAATCCATTCTTACCACTAGGTATTGATCAAACTCAAATTCATTTTTTAGAAGCCTTTATGTTGTTTTGCCTATTAGAAACATCGAGCGCGATTTCGAGCCGTGAACAATTTGATATTGATAATAATGATCAGTTGATTGCACATGAAGGCCGAAAACCTGGTTTAAATTTAATTCATAAAGGTCAGGCTATTGCCTTAGAAGAGTTGGGCTCAGACATTATGAATAAAATTTATTTATGTGCCGAATTATTGGGTGAAGCGTATCAAGATGCCGTTAAACAAATGACACGACGTATTAATAATGCAGACTTAACCCCTTCGGCAGTCGCACTAAATGAGATGAAAAATCGTAACCAAGGATTTTTTGACTATACCAACACCCTATCTAAACAACATCGAAGAGATTTTTTGGCAAAAAAAGTCGACCCAGATCATTTTGATTATTTGGATCAACAAGCTAAAACCTCTTGTGAGGCACAACTTGAAATAGAACAAGCGGATAATTTAAGCTTTGACGACTACTTAGCCCGTTATTTTTCTGATGAGTAATACAAATACAATCTGTGCATTAGCAAGCGCCCTAGGCCAAGGCGGTATTGGTGTAGTGCGTGTTTCAGGTCCTGCTTCTATTGAGATTGCGCAAAAAATGTTAGGCCATATTCCAAAACCACGTTATGCGCATTATGGTTCATTTTTTAATCATAAAGGCGTTGAGATTGATAAAGGCGTGGCTTTATTTTTCCCTGGGCCGCATTCATTTACTGGTGAGGATGTACTGGAGTTACAGGGTCATGGCGGTATTTTGGTAATGCGATCTTTACTAGAATCTGCCATGGCGCTAGGGGCAATCGCTGCCGAACCAGGTGAATTTTCAAAGCGTGCTTTTTTGAATGGCAAGATGGATTTGGTGCAAGCTGAGGCGGTGGCTGATATTATTGACGCCAGCTCTGAGCAGTCTGCTCGTTCAGCACTACGATCTTTATCGGGTGAATTTTCTGATCAGGTAAACGCATTAACTACGGCACTGATTGAACTTAGAGTTTTTGTTGAAGCCACCATTGATTTTTCTGACGAGGAGATTGATTTTTTGGCCTCCGGTGAGGTTGAACTCAAAGTAGAGCAGATTGAAAAAGACATTCAGAGCATCTTGAGCTCTGCTGAACAAGGCGCTATTCTTAGAGAGGGATTAACCATCGCTATTGCCGGCAAACCGAATGCTGGAAAGTCGTCCTTACTTAATGCGTTAACTCAAGTCTCTAGTGCGATTGTGACAGACATCGCCGGCACTACGCGTGATGTTTTAAAAGAAACGATCCATATTAACGGCATGCCACTTAATATTATTGATACGGCTGGCCTACATATAAGTAAAGACAAAGTAGAGCAAGAAGGCATCAAAAGAGCACACTTAGAAATTGAACGTGCCGATGTGGTTTTAATGGTGTTTGATGCGCAAGATAAAGCCCCAGATTTGTCAATTTTGCCAAGTGGCATTGAGGGTAAGCCGATTATCTTAATTAAAAACAAGGTAGACTTAACTGGTGAATCCACTGGCATAACGCATCAAAATGACCAGGTCCAATTATCACTTTCAGCCAAACAATCACAAGGCCTTGATTTACTAAGACAAGAACTCTCAGATATTGCCGGATTGAGCGATACCGGAGAAGGTGTGCTACTCGCCAGAAAGCGTCATATTATTGCCTTGGAATCTGCCCTAAACTCAACTCGTCATGCGCTAGATCAGCTTAATAGTAATGCCAGTGAGTTAGTTGCTGAAGATTTGCGCCAAGCGGCCCAATATTTAGGTAGTATCACCGGTGAGTTTTCATCAGATGATTTGTTGGGCGAAATTTTCTCATCATTTTGTATTGGTAAATAGTCAATATCTATGAGCATTAAAACAAAATTTTATCTTTACCTATTGGTAACCATTGCTTTATCGCCTTTGTTGGTGAGCGAAGTGGTTTTGGTTTATCAGTCACCTAATGGGCTTGATATCGCCCTAGTCTTGTTAATTTTGCTGGTTTATTTGGGTTTGTATCTTGCAATTCGTAAAGATTTCTTATTGCCGTTTAACGATTTGCAAAAATGGGTTGGCGATTACAATGTTGACCAAAGTGCACGTTTGAATGATGAACAAAAAACCACCTTTCAACCAGTGGCAACTGCAATTAATCATTTGATTGAAGAGAATCAACATTTATACGATGACATGGAAGATATTTTGCAAAAGCAAATTCAGCGATTGAGTAAAAAATCGGCGTCATTAGAAACACTCTACGGCGTTTCATCGAAACTTAATTCAATGCACTCTACTGAGGAGCTATTTGAACATTTTCTAGATATCTTTATGAACATGACCAGTGCTGATTCTGGTGTTGCGCGTCGTTTGAGTAACGAAGGCGAGTTGCATTTAGTCGCACAGCGCGGTGTGATTGATAAAAAAGGGCAAGTGGCTGATGTCCTTAGTAGTGATTGTTTTTGTGGCGAAGTAGCCATGGCACAAGACGTGAATGTGCAATTTAGTGTGCATACTTGTGCCAAGTGCGTGGGCGACAAATCTGAAGCAAAAGACAATGTCGGTACAATTTTTATTCCACTAAGATACCACGGAAAGACTTTGGGCATTTTTAACTTATTTTTTGATACTGAGCCGTCCCTGGCTTTTGATGAGCGCGCACTATTAGAATCAATTGCAGACAATATTGCCATCGCCCTAGATAAAGCCAGACTTGATGAAGAGACCAAACGTATGGCACTTTCACAAGAGCGCTTGTTTCTATCACAAGAGATTCACGATTCTTTGGCACAAACTATTTATAGCTTAAAGCTACAAGTAACTGTATTAGACGACATGCTTAAACAAGGTGACAAAGTTGATGCAGGCGAAAAAGTGGCTAGCTTACAGTCTAATATCACCCAGGCTAATCAAGAGTTACGAGAATTGATGTGTAATTTCCGTGTGCCACTCGACCCTAAAGGCATTGAAGTTTCGTTAGAAAACCTAGCCAATCGATTTGAAACCGAAGAAGGTGTTGCAACTTACTTACAAGTTGAAGGCAAGCTAAACCTTGCACCAGAAACCGAGATGCAAATTATGCGCATCACCCAAGAAGCGTTGTCTAATATTCGTAAGCATGCCAAAGCACGCAATGTAAGAATCTTGCTTTCTGCTGAGCCAAATTGTCAGTTGTTAATCGAAGACGATGGTGTTGGCTTTAAAAAAGACCAGTTTGACACTGAGGTAATGGGGAATAATATTGGTATGAACATTATGAAGGAACGCGCTGGAAGAATTGGCGCCCATATCGAAGTCGAGACAGAAGTTGATGAAGGTACTCGCGTGATTGTTTCATTTAAGGATTTATCGTGAAGATTTATATTATTGATGATCATGCTTTATTTCGTAATGGGTTAATCTCATTATTAGAATCAAGAAAAATTAACGCTAAAGCGGCCGCTTCGCCTGAACAAGGTCTAGAAGAAATACCCGATTTATTAATTGATATTATTTTATTAGATTTACGTATGCCAACCATGTCAGGCATCGAGGTATTAAAAGCATTAAGGGAGCAAGGCGAGCAAACTCCAATCGTGATGTTGACCACCAGTACAGAAGAGCACGATCTGCGTGATTGTCTTAAACATGGTGCGCAAGGCTATCTATTAAAAGACATGGATCCTGATGAGTTAGTCAATGCTTTAAATGAAGCTGTGACAGGTTCAATCGTAGTCGCGCAAGATATGACACATGTCTTGGCCAAAGTGCTTAAAAATGAATTGACTGATAATGAAGCCACCTTTGATTCACTTACCAATCGAGAAAAAGAAGTGGCTTGTCAGGTAGCGCATGGCCACAGCAACAAAGTGATTGCCAGAGAATTGGGTATTTCTGATGGCACGGTTAAATTACATGTGAAATCAATTTTGAAAAAACTTTCTCTTGGCTCTCGAGTTGAAGTGGCGGTGATGATTACTGAAAAAGGATACTGCAGATAAATTCACAATGGAGAATTGATAGTTGACAATTAAGAGCAACGTTGTGATGGATAAGTCATATATTTTTGCGTTACGAGTTGTTAAATTATATAAACACCTTGTTTCTGAGAAAAAGGAATATGTGCTTTCTAAGCAGGTTTTAAGAAGTGGCACAAGTATTGGGGCTCTCATTAAAGAGAGTGAGCACGCCCAATCAAAAGCAGATTTTATTAATAAAATGAGTATTGCTTTAAAAGAAGCGAATGAAACAGAATACTGGCTTCAACTACTTAAAGATAGTGACTATATAAGTGAGCAGAGTTTTGATTCTATACACAATGATAGTGTGGAGCTTATAAAGCTTTTAGTTAGCATAGTAAAATCTTCAAAAATAAACAAATAATTATCAATTTTTAACTTTCAATTTTCAATTAAAAATATGGATGGATATCAAAGACTTGTTGTTAAAGCACTAAGGGAAGTGGGGGAAATATTGCCGTGGGATTTAGAAACAGAAATAGAGCAAGACCCTAATCTAATTGTATTAGACATCAGAGAGTCAGATGAATTTAAGATGATGCATATTAAAAACTCTCTCCATGTGCCTAGAGGCGTATTGGAAGGTGCTTGCGTTTGGAACTATGACGATACCATTCCAGCATTAGCACAAGCAAGAGATCAAAATATTGTGGTAGTTTGTCGTTCAGGTAATCGTAGTGCATTGGCAGCATTAACAATGCAACAAATGGGTTTTAAGAATGTTCGATCACTCAAATTAGGCATCAAAGGTTGGAATGATAACGACCTAGAAATGCTTAATAATCAAGGAGATATTGTCGACATTGACGAAGTTGACGAATGGCTTAACAGAGCAGTGCCTGAAGATAAATTGCAGCCTTGATTTTCACTCAACAAATTAATTTGTAAAAAAAGCAAAATAGTTCTTGACGCACAAATTAATCCAAGTATAATTTCCACCTTTCACCGCGTTGAAAACAACTTTGTTTTTTATCGTGGTAGCTCTTTAAAAATATATCAAACAACTTGTGTGGGCACTCGTACAATAAAAATTGTGCAGTGCACACGAAACAATTGCATTTATTTGTAGTTGTTCCGACAAAACAAAAGCAAAATCAGCTTTTAAAAAAATTGAACGCAAAGCGCATTTATTTATAAATGTTGCCAATGTTCTAAATAGTTAGAATTGAACTGAAGAGTTTGATCCTGGCTCAGATTGAACGCTGGCGGTATGCTTAA